>JABDKH010000054.1 GCA_013002345.1 Rhodothermales bacterium | reverse complement strand
GACAATGGCAATGGCCACCCCACACCGGAGACGCGTGCCGTTGAATACGAGATCGATGCCGTGAACATGACCGCAACGCTGATGTGGGAGTACCGCCACACACCGCGCAGATACACATCGTGGATGGGAAATGCACAGCGACTGCCGAATGGAAATACCCTTGTCAACTATGCAGATGCGTCGCTTCCGAAGGTCACAGAAGTTCGACCGGACGGATTGCGGTCGCTTGAGATGGATTTCGTCAGCCCAGCAAACAGCTACCGGGTTTTCAAATTCGATTGGATGGGTAGGGCACGCCAGCCCTATCTGATCGCCGAGAGCTACCCGGATCGGGTGACGCTGATCTTCAACAAGTTCGGCGATTCAGATGTCGACCACTTCAACGTCTACGGAGGGACGTCGACGGGCTCGACAACGTTCATGGTTTCTTCCGACGTTCCGTTCGCGCACCTGACAGAACTCGAGAATCGTCGTCAGCATTATTTCCGCGTGACCGCGGTCGACGGTGCCGGCGTAGAGAGTGAGTACTCGAACGAGGAGGCGGTCTTCGTAAACTTCACGACCCCGGGCACCAACATGGTTCGAAACGGCGATTTTGCCGACGGCCTCGCCGAGTGGGACTTTGAGGTCAACGGTGACGCGCAGGCTTCAGTCACAACGTTACCCGGGTCGCTATTGACGTTTGCCATAGGGCGCAGCGGGTCTGAATGGTGGAATATTCAGCTGCGTCAACCGGGTATGCCGCTCATCAACGGTCGGGAGTACGTGTTTGAATTTGACGCCTACGCCGATAGTCCGCGGGTCTTTGAGGCGAAGGTCACAAGGGACGGGGATCCGTGGGATAACTATGGCATGATTTCACCGATTGTGCTTGCGACGCAGCTTCAGCACTATCGCTATTCGTTCACGATGGATCAGCCCAGCGATTTTGCCGCGAGAGTCGTGATCAATGTCGGGAAATATGATGCTGATGTGCACCTGGGAAACGTTACGCTGCGGGAGGCGGTCGCCACAGGTGGGTTGGCCGGAGTCGATGCTTCCGGCGGTCTGACGTTGCATCCGCCGTACCCAAATCCGACGCGGCATCAAGCGCGTTTTGAATACGAACTCGGTGAGCCCGGCCATGTGACGATTGATGTCTACGATATCCTCGGACGCCGGGTCGCCCGGATCGTCGAGGAGTGGCAGCCCGCAGGAGGCCACACACAGGTCTTCGACGCTGCGGGTCTGCCAGCGGGCATCTACTACTACCGTCTCGGCACTCTCGGATCTACGGGTTCCGAGGTGTCCGTCGTCGGGTCCGTCGTTTTCGTGTTGTAGCTCACGTATGGCAATTTCCAGAATCCAGAATCAAGAAACAGCAATGAAACCCCTTCTCTTGTCGGCCGCATTCATTCTCATGGCCTCGTCCGCGTTTGCACAGGATCAGTCCGCGTATGAGTTTCTGTCCCCGATGCCGTCGTCGATCGAGAATTCAAGGCAGAGCACGATCATTATTCGCGAGGGCTCACAGATCAATCCTGGGACGCTTGATGTCTCCGCCATCCGTGTGACAGGTTCGCTCAGCGGTCACGTTTCGGTCGCGACAACGCTGTCCAGCGATGGGAAGACCATCATCGCCAAGCCCGATCACGTCTTTGCACCCGGTGAAATCGTGGACGTCGTCGTGCAAGGTGATGTTCGGACACTGGCAGGAAAGGCCTTGCCACCGGCAGACTTCTCCTTCCGGATTTCGTCGCTGGAGCGAATGCCCGATCCGTACGATCTGATGCCCGTTTTGCGACCACCTGTGAAGACGGATGCAGGCACGATTGACGGTCAGTCGTTCACTTCACGAGTCGACGACTTCCCGGTGATGGACATTCAGATCTACGATTCCACGGCAATCGGCGAAGGATATTTGTTCCTGGCCGTCGCAAGCAATGTGGAGGGCGTCGGTTACTACCTGATGATGCTGAACAACGATGGTACGCCGTTCTTTTCGCGCGCTCTAGCGGACGACTACGCGTACGACTTCAAGATGCAGCCGAACGGGATGCTGAGTTATGCTCACTTCTTCGAGCACCACTCATACACCGGTGGCGGCAACGTAGTGCACAAAATTCTGAACAGCAGTTTGGCGCTTGTCGACAGCGTACAGATGGGAAACGGCTACGTGGCTGAGGCCCATGACTTCCAGATGCTCCCGAACGGTCACTATCTCCTGTTCGGCTACTATCTGACACCGGTGGACATGAGTCAGATCGTGGCAGGCGGCCAGCCGGATGCGCTTGTGTCGGGGGGCGTCGTGCAGGAGTTGGACGCCCAGAAGAACGTCATCTTCCAGTGGCGCTCGTGGGACCATTACGATTTCGAAGACTGGTCATACAACTCGCGTTTTGCGACACGTTCGATCGTCAGCACGTTTCATCTGAACACGATCAATCTGGATGACGACGGACACATCCTCCTGGCGACTCCGCAGTGGACCAGGAAGATCAATCGTCAGACCGGAGACGTCATCTGGACGCTCGGCGGCCCTCACAACGAGTTTTCGTTCGCAGATGTAGACAGTACCGAAGGGGTTGGCATGGTCGGGGGTCATGCGATCCATCGCCTCCCGAACGGTAACATGCTGATGTACGACAACGGCAACCGGCAGGGGACGAGAACGTCGCAAGCGCACGAATTCGCGATCGATGAGTCGGGGCGTGTTGTGGATTTTGTGTGGTCATACGTCCCCGACAGTCTGGTCGCGGGATGGCACCGTGGGAATGCGCAACGGCTGCCTAATGGAAACACGGTCATCGGCTGGGGGGGAAGCAGCGGACTGCCCAGTCCCGCCGTCACCGAAGTGAACGCCGCGGGTGAAAAAGTGTACGAACTGTCGTTCGTTCCGCCGGACGTCGAGAGCTACCGCGCATTCAGGTTTCCATTCACCGGGGGCGCTCCTTCGGCAAGCGTCGTGATCATCGAGGTAGTGCCCGGGAACACGTACGATTTTGTCGACACCGGGGGTGACACCGGTGTGAGCGTGACCCTTAACACGATCGACAGCTTCGGTTACAACGAACTGGCCGTCACCCGTTTTGATTTCGCGCCAAAGGCTCCCGAGTTCTTTGGCAAGGCCCCACGCGTACAACCTGCCCGTATGGTGTTGGACAACTTTGCCATCGATGCGATCGATGCCGATATCCGGTTTGATGTCGCCGCGTGGGATATTGCGGACCCTGAGAATACGATTGTGTATCACCGCGAGTTTGAGGGGCAGGGGCTGTTTCTTCCGCTCCCGACAACGTATAACCCGGTAAAGGGTCAGGTGGTAGGCAGTACGACACAGTTTGGTGAGTACATTCTTGCGACCGCGGATTTCAGTTCCGTGGTGTTCACTCCGAGGCCATACTTTCCTGCAGATGGCGACAGCGTCAATCAGGACTTGCCGGTGACACTGCAGTGGTCGTCGATCGGCTATGTCACGTCATTTGACATGCAGGTAGCGACCGACGAGAGTTTTACATCGACCGTCGTCGATGTCACGTCTATGCGCGAGGCATTATTTGAGATGGCGTCGGTAGCCGCGGCTGTGGAGTACTACTGGCGAGTAAGATCCACGAATGATGCGGGGACAAGCGAATGGTCGGCGGCTCAGCGTTTTGCGACCGTCGAACCATTCATCGAGCTGATCGCGCCGAATGGAGCGGCAGAGTTGCAGCGCGGCCTCGATCACTACATTCGATGGACCGACAACATCGAAGAGGACGTGATCATCGATCTGCTCCGCAACGCCGTCATGGTGGCCCCTGTCGTGACGACCGCCAGCGATGGCGCCTACCTGTGGGAGGTGGATGCGCAGCTGGAGATGGGCTCCGGATACGCCTTGCGCATAGCCAGTTCCGCTGACGCCGAGCTATTCGCCCAGAGCGAGCAGGGATTCGTGATTATCGATACAACGGCCACGGCCATTGAGGCTCCGGCCGGCCCTGTACGCGACTTCTCGCTTCATCAGAATTATCCGAACCCGTTCGCTCCGGAAACCGTGATGGGCTTTGCAGTGCCCGAGCCGAGCGGGGTCGTAATCCGTGTGTTCGATGTTCTGGGCCGCCAGGTAGCAACAGTCGTCGATGGCCAGTTTGCAGTCGGCGTTCATTCGGCGTTGTGGAATGGAACGTCGAGCACAGGTGAACGATTGGCGAGCGGGGTGTATCTGTATCGGATGGATGCTGGCGAGTTCACCGAGACCAGGCAACTTGTAATGCTTCGATAAGCCGGAGGCCAACGATTGTGTATTTTTTGCTGTGTGATGATTCCGATGTTATCCGGCCGGGCAGCACCGATCGTTGATTGCCAAAGACAGACAAAGAAAAAATGAACAAGCGACTTCTTCTCGTTGCGGGCGCTGTCATTGTGATCGCGCTCCTTGGTCTCTTTGTGAGGTTCGAGTCAGACGAAGTTGCTGACCTCATGGTGTCCCCGAGGCTCGGTCCGTTCAGAGTGGCTGTAACGACCACCGGCGAACTCCGGGCAAAGAACTCCGTGAAGATCTACGGGCCGAGCAGTACGCGCCAGCTTCGCATCTTCGAGATGAAGATCCTCCGGCTTGTCCCGGAAGGCACGGTGATCAAGAAGGGGCAGTTCGTGGCCGAGTTGGACCGCTCGGAGGTGACGAGCCGGATCAACGACGCCAATCTTGAACTGCAGAAGGCTCAGTCGCAGTACGAGCAGGCCATGCTTGATACATCGCTGACGCTGAGTCGAGAGCGCGACAATCTGGTGAATCTCGAATATGCCAAAGAGGAGGCCCGGCTACGACAGGAGCAAGCCGTGTACGAGGCTCCTTCGTTGAAACGTCAGGCAGAAATAGATTTTGAGAAAGCCCAACGAGCCCTCGAACAGGCTGTGGAGAACTATCAGACCCAGGTCAAGCAGGGAATCGCCAAGATGCGCGAGGTTGGAGCAGAGTTATCAAAAAACAGAAATCAGTTTCAACTATTGACCGATGCTGCACAACAGTTTACGATCATGGCGCCCGAGAACGGGATGGTCGTGTACAAGCGTGACTGGCGTGGGCAGAAGCTCACCACCGGGGGAACCGTCAATGCGTGGGACCCCGTTGTGGCGGAACTCCCGGATCTGTCCGTCATGGAGTCGGTGACCTACGTTAACGAGGTGGACATACAAAAGCTCGCTTCCGGTCAGAAGGTAGAGATTGGCCTCGATGCCGATCCTGACAAGAAGCTGACCGGGACGGTAGTCAACGTGGCGAATATCGGTGAACAGAGACCGAATTCGGATGCGAAAGTGTTCGAGGTGGCGATAACGGTGAACGAGTCCGATACGACGCTGCGGCCGGCCATGACTACGAGCAACACGATCGTAGTTGCGGAACTGCCGGAGGCGATCTTCATACCGCTCGAAGCGATTCACACATCCGACTCCCTGAACTTTGTCTATGCCAGGCGCGGCGGTCGAACCGTTCGTCAGGAGGTAAGACTTGGACAGATGAACGAGAACGAAGCTGTCGTCCAGGCGGGCGTATCCAACGAAGACCGGATCTTCCTTTCACTTCCGGCCGATACGTCGGGCCTCTCGTTTGTCCTGCTGGAAACAGGCGGTGCTCTTGCCGCTGCCAGTCCGGAGTAGCAGGAGACTGCTATGCTTGAGAAGGCGATTTACAATTTCCTGATCGCGACCGAGTCCATTCGCGGCAACAAGATCCGGTCCATTTTGACGATGCTCGGCATCATCTTCGGCGTTGCGTCGGTGATAGCCATGCTGGCCATCGGCAAGGGCGCAGAGCAGGAGGTGCTGAATCAGATCAAGCTTCTGGGTGCAAACAACGTCATCGTGAAGCCGGTCATTCGTCAGGAGGAAGGTGCCGTAGACGAGAGTGACGCGTTGACAGCGGAGAAGGTACCGTGGTCGCCGGGGCTGACGTTGAAAGACGCGATCAGCATCGAGAACCTCGTGCCGGGCGTTACGGGTGTCAGTCCGGAGGTGGTGATCGAAACCCAGGCGATACGGTCCGGGCTTCGCCGGTCCGTGAAACTCGTCGGTGTGGACGCGCAGCACTTCGACCACCCGGACATCCGACTGTCGGAAGGCAGATTCTTCACCGATGAGCAGCTGCTGCAGGCGGCTCCGGTCGCGGTCATCGGTCAGAAGGTCAAGACACGCTTCTTTACGCGCGAGGCGCCTCTGGGCAACAAGATCAAATGTGGAAACCTCTGGCTGACTGTAGTTGGAGTTCTCGATGAACGCTCGCTGTCGTCGCAGAGCATCGAGAATCTCGGGATCCGCGATTACAACTATGACATCTATGCGCCACTGAAGACGGTCTTGCTGCGTTATGAGGACCGGGCACGCGTCTCGACTCAGGAAGTGCAGCAGTCAAACCGCGGTGGTAACCAGGGGTCGAATAGCCAGGACCGTGAGGAGAATTACCATCAGCTGGATCAGCTTGTGGTCAGTGTCGATCGCTCGGACATGATGCAGCCGGTGGCCGACGTCGTAAGTCGAATGCTGAAGCGCCGGCACTATGGTGTGGTCGATTATGAGGTGATCGTGCCGGAGCAGCTCCTGAAGCAGGAGCGGAGGACGCAGAATATCTTCAACATTGTCCTCGCTGCGATAGCGTCCATCTCATTGATCGTAGGGGGCATAGGAATCATGAATATCATGCTGGCGTCCGTACTGGAGCGAACGCGGGAGATCGGTGTGCGGAGATCCATAGGCGCCACTCGCAATGACATCGTTCTCCAGTTTCTGATTGAGGCGATCACGATCAGTTTCGCAGGTGGTGTCATCGGCATCCTCCTGGGAGTAATGATCAGCCGGGGCATCGAGATGAGCACGGGCATTCAGACTATTGTCTCGGTTCTATCGGTCGTTCTTGCCTTTCTGGTGTCCTTCAGTGTCGGCCTGGTATTCGGCCTTCTTCCGGCCAAGCGTGCGGCCGAGCACGATCCGGTGGTCGCGCTGCGCTACGAGTAATCAACCAATCCCATGATATCTCGAACAGTCATCTTTGTAGTCCTGACCGGGTTGGCAGTGACAGGGTTCGTGCCGTCCGTTCGTGGCCAGACGGTGAAGCCGCTTACGCTCCAGGCGAGCATCGACCTTGCGCAAGGACAGAGCCCCGCCGCCGTGAGTGCACGCCTTACGTTTGCGCAGTCCTACTGGTCTTATCGGGGCTCCCGATCGCAGGTATTGCCAACGGTGTTCCTTTCGGCTGACGGTCCGGGTTTGCGGCGTTCGATCGAGGAGCTGGATCAGGACGATGGGACCGTGGAATACGTGGAGCGCAACTCGACATCCGGTCAGGCCCGTTTGTCCATCGCACAACCAATCCTGTGGACCGGTGGGCAGTTATTTGTGTCGTCGCGTCTGAGCCGGCTCAACAATCGCTTCGCGAATACAGACTTCACGCAGTGGCAGTCCGCTCCGCTCGTACTCGCTCTCTCCCAGCCCATCTTCCAGTTCAATCAGCTGAAGTGGGATCGCCGCACCGAGCCGCTGCGATATGAAGTGGCGCGGCGCGAACTTCGCGCTGATCTGGAAGACATCGCCATCGACATCACCAGGCGCTTCTTTGCCGTGTATATCTCGCAGATGAATCTCGAGATAGCCACGTTCAATGTGGCAATCAACGATACGATCTACACTCTTTCACAGGGTCGATTTGAGATCGGCAAGATTGCGGAGAATGACCTGCTTCAGAGCGAACTCGCGTTGCTCAACGCGCAGAACGAACAATCGTCTGCGTCGATCGCGTATGATGCGGCCGTGCAGGATCTGAAACTGGCGCTGGATCTGCCGTACGATGCGGCGCTCGAAATTCGGCCGCCCGCACGAATCCCTGATATGAGTGTCGACCCGAATGAAGCCGTAAAGCAGTCGAGACGCAATCGGCCGGCTTATCTAGACCTCGACCTCGATGCCGTGGAAGCGCGCCGCGAGGTGGCCCGGGCCAGGCGTAACAACGGGTTCTCGGCGAATCTGACCGCGAGTTACGGGCTCAATCAGAGCTCCGACATATTCGATCGGGTCTATCGTGATCCTCTCAGTCAGCAGCAGCTCACGCTGAGCTTGCAGGTACCGATTCTCCAGTGGGGCCAGGGGAAGGCGCAGGTCGAGGCGGCGCTGGCGCGTCGGCAGCAGGTCGAGCAGGACGCCGACGTGCGCAGGAAGGAGCTGGATCAGGAAGTCTACTTCGAGGCGCTTCAGCAAATGCAGTTGCAGCAGCAGGTGCGAATTGCGGCGAAAGCGGATACGGTGGCGACGAGGCGGTTCGACGTCGCCAAGAATCGATATCTGATCGGGAAGATCGACATCACCGAGTTGTTCAACGCGCAGCGCGAGAAGGACAACGCGCGGCGATCCTATGTCGAGTCACTGAGGCAGTTCTGGACGTCCTACTTCAATCTGCGGCGACTGACATTGTACGATTTCCTGACGGGTATGACGATTGAGGTTGTGGAGTGATGTTACGCGGGAAACGAATTCCGTACCTACCGTCATCAAGCGCACTTCCCGGCGCTCCTTCTCTTGCCCCAACCGGGATCGAGTTTGCCCAGATGTGACGGTCCAACTCAGTCTCCTGCAATCCGATTTCCCCCGGTATCATCGGTACTATATTTCAAGGAATCTAATCCAAGCCAACGCTCTGACATGAATGACGCTCCTCGAATTGCCACCCTCATCGCATCGATTCTTGTTCTCCTTATCGCTGGTTCATCGTCCGCCCAGCCGTGGTCGTCCCACCGGCCCGATGGACACGCCCCAATTGGCGTCATGGGTGATCATACTCATGGAGCGGGAGAGATGATGCTGTCATACCGGTACATGTATATGCCGATGGCTGGCGTCCTCGACGGAACGGACTCGATCGCGCCGGCATCAGTCGTCGCCGCTGACGGCTTCGGATTCATGGTGACGCCCACGCGAATGCCCATGCAGATGCACATGCTTGGCGCAATGTGGGCGCCCACCAACGAATTGACCTTGATGGGAATGGTGCCGTTCCTGCAGATGGAAATGGATCATCTGACCAGGACCGGAACCGAGTTCTCGACGGAGTCGGCAGGGATTGGAGATGTACGAATCGTCGGCCTTTACACCCTGGCCAGGCCGGATCGCCAGCGGCTGATAGTACAGTTTGGCGCCAGCATGCCGACCGGGTCGATCGACGAGAAAGACGTGACACCGGCCAGCGCCTCCAATGAAGTCCGCCTTCCATATCCAATGCAGGTCGGCAGTGGAACCTTCGATCTTCTGCCAGGGGTGACGTATCTCGGACAGACGAACGAGTGGAGTTGGGGTGCACAGGCGACGGCGACCGTGCGACTGGGAAAGAACGACAACGAGTACCGTTTCGGGAACGAAGGTCAGGTCACGGCCTGGGGTGCGAGACGGTTGTCCAATGCGTTCGGCGTTTCCGGTCGGATTCTTGGCAGTGTCAGGAGCGACGTGGTAGACGCAGATCCCGATCTAAACCCGATGATGGTGCCCACCGCTGCAGCCGAACTGCAGTCTGGCCGCCGTATCGACAGCGGTCTCGGAATCAATGCCGTGGTGCCGAGCGGACAACTCCACGGCCTTCGTGTTGCCCTCGAACTACTGGTTCCGCTTTATCAGGATGTGGACGGGCCTCAGCTGGGACTGGATCCACATGTGATTGTCGGAGTCCAGTATGCGTTCGATCTGTAGCGGAGCTGGACGGCACGAGACAGCTGCTAGCAAGGAGGTGAGCCGGGCGACCAGGAGTTGTCCGGATGGGTCACAGTCGTCGCCGGGAGCAGATGACGGTGACATCCCCGATTAAGGCGCGTATGACACGCTCGGAGGAGATTGCCCTGTGGACCGGCTCGGCTCTCTCAGGCCAACTCCCGGACCCGGAATTGAGACATCGTCCCCTCAGGCAGCGTTTTGAGCATCCTGGTAGAGCCATTCGGCTGCCTTTTCCTCAGAGGAGAGGATCCTCATGAAGACGTCCCCGGCTTCGGCCAGGCTGTCTGCAAAGCGTTGGAGTGAGGCGTCCGGGGCCTCGACCACCGCAGATACGCGGGCCCCGGCAGGCAACTCGCTCGCGATGTAGCGGGCATCGGGATAGACATCCACATCGGCAAGGTCGAGACGGGAATGCTTGAAATCGATCAGAAACCGGCGTATGTCTTTGTGGCGTCCCTGGCAGACGCATTCGTACAACACCCATTGCAGGTAAATCAGATCGACACGACCGTCGACGCGGGCTATGACGACAGGTGGCGACCCTGCAACACTGAAGGAATGTGGCATGGTGGTGGGTTCTGAGGATGGACGCGGGATCCAATCATGGAGTGGCAGCTGGAACGGGAAGCACAGCGCTTCCGCGCGGGTCCGAGTCGGCAGCGGCCATTCTGGTGGTCACACGAAGAAGATATCGGTCATTCGCTGAGTGCATCCATAGGGTGAACACCTGAATACAGAGGGCAGAAGTACTGATTCTGCCTTATTCGTGGCGGTCAGGGTACTTCGGGGTGCTGAACGCTCGCGGGACGTGAGGCGCTCTATCAGGTTGGCGGCCACCGCCGCGATAGGTCGTGGCGTATTCGTGTCCGCAATCGCCCCTAGTTGTCGGCGGAAACGAGGCCACTTCGGATTGCGAAGCGCACAAGACCGGCCACATCATGAATGTCGAGCATCTGCATCACGTTGGCCCGATGCGTCTCGACGGTCTTTACGCTTACGTTGAGGATGTCTGCGATTTCCTTGTTGCGCTTACCCTCTGCAATGAGCTGCAGGGTCTCGCGCTGTCTCAACGTCATCTGGCCGAGAGGTCCAACCGCATTGCCCACATCTTCCGAGGCATGCTCGAGGAAGGTCTTCGCAATATGCGGACCGAGGTACACCCCACCATTCGTAACGGCCTGTATGGCCGCTCTGTACTCGTCGGGCCTCGCATCCTTGAGTACATAGCCCGATGCTCCCGCCTGTCTCAGTGCTCGCACTACATACTGGAAGTCAGTATGGACCGACAGCATGATGACATGCACTTCGGGCAGATCGCGACCGATCATCTCCGCGGCTTCCAGCCCATTCAGCTCCGGCATCGTGATGTCCATGAAGACCACATCCGGTTTGAGACTCGCGGTTAGCTCGACGGCCTGTCTGCCGTTCTCAGCTTCGCCAACGACATCGATATCCGGAAGTCCTTCTAGCAGTTTCAGTACTCCCGCCCGAACTACCGGATGATCATCGACGAGAAGTACTCTGAACGATCCCATTGAGAATGCAGTTTGTTACGGCTACGGTTCCACGATGCTGGACAGAAGTGGTAGTTCGACTTCAACTGTCGTGCCCTTTCCGACGACTGAATTGATGTGTAACACGCCCCCCACCAGTCTGGCACGTTCGCTCATGCTGAGAAGACCGAGGCTGTTGCCGGACGACGCACGGGCCATGGCCGCTTCGACATCGAATCCGACGCCATCGTCGATAATCGCAAACACTACCCTGTCGGGTCGTCGTTCGATCTCCAGTTGCACGATACCGGGCGAAGCGTGCCGTGCAACGTTCGCAAGGGCCTCTTGTGCCACACGGAAACACGTAACCTCTACTTCATTCGGTAGTCGAGGCATCGACAGGTCAGCCGCAAGAGTGATCTGGTATGCGGCCTCTGCCGACTGCCTCCCGATAAGCCACTTCAGAGCTGGTACGAGTCCGAAGTCGTCCAACAACGAGGGCCTGAGTTCGAGTGACAGACTGCGTATTTGTTCGAGCGTTTCACCGACGATTTCAATGTGCTCGTCGAGGGCTGCGGCCACCTTATCCTGGACAGCAATTTCTCTTGCCTCCTGGAGGCTGATCTTCGCTGCTGTGAGCATCTGGCCAATATGATCATGTAGCTCGTGAGCGAGATTGCGCCGCTCAAGTTCCTGCGCCTCAACGAGCTTTCGGGACAGGCTCGTAAGCCTCCTGTTCGATCTTCGGAGGTCTTCCTGTAGTCGCATCTTTTCTATCGCCACGGCCAACGGGCTCGCAATCTCTCTCGCCAGCTCTACATGATCTTCGGCGAAACCGTTATTCGTCGCAAATGCTACTACAAGGGCTCCTAGCCTCTGCTCATTGACCGCGAGCGGCACCATGAAAAACGAATCGACGCCGACCTCCCGAACGAGTTCAATCTGCGCCTGCGAGAATTGAAGCGGGCTGTCCTCGATATCGTTGACCAGGACAAGTTCGCCGTTCAGTAGTGGGCGAAGCACGGATACATGATCGTCAACGTCAAGGAATTCGGGTCCATCGGAGGTACGACTGCGTACACCGACGCGCCTCATCCGCTGTCCGTCAGACTCATATTCAAAGCACGCGACGTAGCTGCAGCCCGGAAGCTCGAAGAGGTGCGCTGTCGCGACAGTTACAATCGCGTCGATGGAGTCGGAGGCGACAATGGCGGTATCGACATCGCGCAGAGTCTTTAGCCTGGCCGCGTACGCCTTGAGCGCATCCTGTGACTTCTTTCGCTCTGTAATGTCCTGAACTATGGTGAGGACGCACTCCCTTCCGTCGACTTCGATCAACTCGCCAGAAATCAGCCCGCCACGCCTTTCACCCGATCTTACCTGCCACTCGACCTCCATTTCATGAACTCGACCCGTTTTCCGAAGGGTGTCAACAAACAGAGATCGCTGCAGCGGGTCTACCCACATGTTCAGTTCATCCGTCCTCCGACCGACCACCTCGGCTCTCGAGTACCCGCTCACTCTCTCGAAACCCTCATTGATGTCAATGAACGTTCCCGTTTCAAGCGACGTGATGGCGACGAGGTGAGGAGTGCTGTGGAAGGCCTTGGAGAATTTCTCCTCACTCCGCCGCAACGCATCCTCTACATGCTTACGCTCCGTGATGTCCTGGAGGAGCGAGATGATACACTGCTTTCCCTCAACCTCGATCGGCTCGGCAGAAATTAAACCCGTTCGTACATCGCCGGACGAGGTACGGAGTTCGACCTCCATGTTCTGGACGCGTCCGGATTCTCGCAGGGCTTCAGCAAATGTCGATCGAATGTTGGGATCAACCCACAGGTTGAGATCAACTGTGCTCCGGCCAAGTGCCTCGGACCTGGAGTAACCGCTGACGCGCTCGAAGCCCTCGTTTATGTCAATGAGCACGCCCTGGTCCAGTGACGTGATAGCAAGAAGGTGAGGGCTGCTACGGAAAGCTGTAGCGAATCTCGCCTCACTTTGCTCACGCGCCTGGACCGCCTTCCGGAGGTCCGTAAGGTCCTTCATGATCATAAGAATGCACGATTCACCATCGACAAGCAACGTCGATGCAGTGAGTCGGCCGAATCGCACCTCACCCGACTTCATCCGAATACGGGCGTCGAGGTGTGCCACACCGGACCCCTTCTGAAGCTGCTGCAGCAGTCGATCACGCCCGCGTGGCTCAGCCCAGATACGAAGGCTGGTCACCGTCTCGCCGATAACTTCGTCTCGGGTGAAACCGGTAGCCCGGAGGAAGGCCTCATTCACGACGAGCAGACGTCCGTCTGCCAGAGTCGACATCGTCATCGGATCGGGATTCGCGTAGAATGCTGCCGAGAATCTGTTTTCGCTCGATCGGAGGGCATCCTCCGCGAGCTTCTGATCCGTTACATCCCGATACGTGCCCCAGACCCGAATTATGCCGCCGTCAACGACCTCGGCGACGCCGTTGTTCAGAAAGTGACGGACCGAGCCATCGGGCAAGATCTGAGAGCTCGCACCGTCTGTGATTTCATATCCACCTTCCACGAAAGCACGAAACAGACCGTCGACATCCCTGGATCGGACTCCAAATAGCTCCTGCAGAGACCGGCCGATGACCTCGTCCACCGACGTCGAGCCGTAGGACTGCGCTGCGATGGTGTTGCATTCGACGAGGATCCCGTGGTGAAGGGCTGCAATCTGTTCTTCGGCTGGCAGTGACGTCGAGATGGGCGGATCATACTCGTAACAGAAAATCGCATCCCGGCTTTGTTCTACGAACGATCGATATCGCAACGTCGAGCGGTCCAACTCCGCCGTGATCCGGTGTCTGTCTGTGATGTCCCGGGCAAAGGCGCATACGAGAGGTTCGCCATCGCAGTCGATCATACTCCCTCGGAGCTCGACCGGGAAAATACTGCCGTCCTTGCGCCTGTGGGCGGCCTCGGCCGCAATCAGGCCGTCGCGTCTGATGATCTGACGGATGGATGACCACCCTTCGTCGGTGTGGCCATGATGAATATCCGCGACAGACATTCCCAGCAATTCGTCATGCGAATAGCCCAGACTCTGGCACGCGGCGTGATTGACGTACACGAACTGCCCGTCTGTGCGAGCCCAGAACACAGCCTCGGCGGCATGGTCGAGAGCGGCCCTGTAGAGGCCCGGATCAACTTCTCCGCTGGTCCCGGGGGACGCTTCAGCGACATGGTTTCGTGTTCGCGACATCAAGGTCTATTGGTGAGATGTGATCCGCGACTCCCGGTCCGAGCAGTGCACCACTTCACCGCACAACATAGCAAAAAAAGTCTGGCCGATCGTTGCGTTTAAACACGTGCGCAGTCGAGGACTGGGTAGGCAAACCATCAGATATTAAATTGTACACCCGCCAGGCCAGAATGCGCCTGGGCGGCGGAACGGTTGGCCGCGTCGTTTGGATATGGATGTGGTCGCGGCGAAGAACTTCTGTTATTAAGAGGGTTGAGAAGAGATGCTTACAAGAACAATGGTTGCCATCTCGATCATGGTACTGCTCGGCTCAGCCTGCAAATCGGGAGAGCAGATCGTCCGAACCGATACCCGGTCCGCACCGCCCGAAGCCCGCGCTCTGTGGGTCGCGCGCATGGCGTATAAAACACCGGAAGATGTCCGGGCGATTATGCAGAACGCGGCCGAATTCAACTTCAATATTGTCCTGTTTCAGATCCGTGGGAATGCCACCGCGTTCTATTCGTCGGACCTCGAACCGTGGGCGTGGGAACTGACCGGAGACGATCCGTCGACCCTCGGCACCGACCCGGGCTGGGATCCGCTTCAGATCGCCTGCGACGAGGCACATGCCCGGGGACTCGAACTGCATGCGTGGGTGAACGTCTTTCCGGCGTGGCGAGAAACGGTGGCTCCACCGGACAGCGTCGACCAGCTATGGAACACAAATCGCGAATGGTTCATGCAGAACGCGGCCGGCGACGTGATGTGGCCGCAGGACTGGTGGACCTACTGGTACGCTTTCCTGGACCCCGGCGTACCGGAAGTGAAGCAACACCTGCACGACGTGTTCCTCGAGATTGTCGAGGACTATCCCGTCGACGGGTTGCACTACGACTACGTGAGGTATCCGAGCGAGGTGGGGGACTGGGCCTACAATCCGACGAGTGTGGAACGCTTCGCGGAACACTACAAGGACTATGACGACGCGAGTCCGCAGAAGTACCCTGTCCAATGGAGCGAATGGAAGCGAAGCCAGATCACGGATATCGTGGAGTCCGTCTATCTCGATGCAAAGAAATCCAGACCCGATATTTTCGTGAGTGCGGCCGTGATTCACGACTGGCCACGTGGTCATAACGACTACAGCCAGGACGCCCAACGATGGCTGGCACGTGGACTCCTCGACGGCACTACTCCGATGCTCTACAGTTACAAGCCGGACAAGTTTGCTTTCGTCGCCCGGGAGCACTTGCAACATGCGTACGGTCGATCGGTGTGGCCCGGACTGAACCCGTCGCGGACTACTGATGAGGAGTTGCTGGAACTCATTCAGGTCAGCCGTGAACTTGGTGCCGGGGGTGTAGCACTTTTTAGTTATCGGGGTCTGTTTCCCGACCACGAACCGGGTGACAAGGCTCGACTGCTCCGTAAGGGCCCGTTCTCGGAGAGTGTGGCTGTGCGAACTCAGGCTCAGTGACAGGCGGTTCGATCACGTGGCCGGAACGCGATGACTATGCAGCACGTGGGATGGAAGGGTCCGCGTGTGAAGGGTAACGCTTTCGGAGAACCCACAGAATTCTCTGACTTCGCCGCTTCAACGACTCAGCCTTTCGGGAGTCGCCGAGTCGAGAGATCTCCATACGGAGCTCTACGTATTCTCGCTGAAGCCTGGCGTGTGACATATCCCGTGCAGGTAAGTGTTCGTTGATGGCCGGTCGGCTGTCCTGCATACAAGGACGGACAGAGCAGTGGGTAGTCAGGGATTGCAGGAAAGAAACAGAGTCGGTCTCATTATGGAATCGGCCGTGGTTCCGCCGACTGTACACCACCGGATGCGTGCAGAAAGTAGAAACCGGGGTTATGCGAGAGAGGAACAGCACCGAAGCGCCGGTGGGCATATTTTGCGACATCGTTTGATTATGACATCGGCGCAATGAAATACACGACCCCGGGGGCCCGACGCGCTTTCGCCGCCGCGATCGCCATGGCGCTAATCGGGTGTGCACCGCCCGAAGCCGCGAATCGGCTCAACGACCAGAAGGACATTCTCTCGCCGACGGCGGAGAGCCGGATAGGTGCGTTTCAGCGATCGATGCTTTCCGAATTCGACATTGATCTCGCGATCGATGTCCCATTGGCCTCTCCGGCGGACCCCGCGCGTTACGCGCACGATCTCATGGAGCGCCGCCGAGTCGGAGCGGCCACGGCTGCAGCGCGGGGGGTGCTTCTGCTCGTTGATGTTGACGCCAGGATTGTTCGAATGGAAGTGGGTCCCGACCTCGAGCACGTGTTTCCTGATGCGTTCGTGAGTCGGATCGAACGTGACCAGATGGCTCCATTCTTTCGTGAGGGACGGGTCGGTGACGGGGTAGAGGCGACCGTTGAACTGCTGGCGGCCCGCGTGTCGGAGGCAATCGCGCAAGGCGACTATTCCGCCGAAGGCGACCGGCAGCACAGCGATTTTTCCGCCGGTGCAGGAGCAACGGAGCATGCTCCGATCGGAGGAGATGGCAGTAGAGCGACGGCGCCGGACATCGGTCAGACGTACGGTGCACAGGCGTCGCCTGCGGCCGTGCTGACGACGTATCTCGAGATCCTTGGTCGGCGTGACGCAGCGTCCGACCTTGAACTGTACACTCCGGAAACGCGGGCGCTCCTGGCATCGCGGCTGGTAACCCGAGCGCAGCAGAACAACGAGTCGCGCCGTCTAGAGTCCGTCATCAAGAGCGCGAGATTCGTCCGATCCGACTCCCACGCGGTGGCTCTGTTCGACGAATCGCGAGACGTGCCGCCCTACTTTTTTCGCCGCGGGCCGGGTGGCTGGAGACTTGACCTGGCCACGTCTGCAAACAGCATCCGGTTTGATCTGCAGAGCCGCTGGTTCTTTATCGAAAGCTCGGGAGCCTATTCTTTCGCGTTTGAATAGAGTTGCACGAAGCGGGGTCGGTCACCATGGCCTACGAGCATGTTGATATTGTTGAAGGACAGCTGGTGGATCTCCATCGCAGGTCTGTGTACGGGGCACGGATTCGAATCTCAGATGGCGCGATTGCATCGCTAGAGCGTATTGAATCGGCGCCGGCTCGATTCATCTTGTCGGGGTTTGTGGACGCCCACGTTCACATCGAGAGTTCGATGCTGACGCCGGTGCAATTCGCGCGCCTCGCCGTGGTGCACGGTACGGTTGCAACCGTTTCGGATCCGCATGAGATCGGTAATGTGCTTGGCGTTGAAGGCGTCGAGTTCATGATCGACGACGGCAACCGGACGCCCTTCAAGTTCTATTTTGGTGCTCCGTCCTGTGTGCCGGCTACCCCGTTCGAGACTGCGGGTGCGATGATCGACTGCAGCGATGTTGAGCGTTTGCTCAGCCGTGAGGACGTGGTGTACCTCGCGGAAATGATGAACTGGCCCGGTGTGCTGAACGATGATGCGGTCGTGGCCGAAAAAATCCGCATTGCGCACCGACTGAAGAAGCCGGTCGACGGCCACGCGCCCGGATTGCGCGGCGCACAGGCTGCCCTCTACGTCGCCGCAGGAATCACAACGGATCACGAGAGTTTCGAGCTGGGTGAAGCACGCGACAAGATCCGGGCCGGGATGAAGATCATCATTCGCGAGGGCAGCGCGGCTCGGAATTTCGAAGATTTGCATCCGCTCATCGCAGAGTCGCCTGAGAGCGTCATGTTTTGCTCAGACGACAAGCACCCGGACGAACTCGTCGTCGGCCACATCAACCGGCTTGTTGGGCGCGCTCTTGCGCTGGGCTACGATATGTATGATGTGCTTCGAGCGGCATGTCTGAACCCGGTCGAGCACTATGGACTCGATGTAGGTATGCTTCGCGATGGTGATCCGGCCGATTTCATCATCGTCGATTCGCTCGAGTCATTCGACGTTCAACAGACCGTTATCGGCGGCCGGGTCGTTGCCGACGCAGGTCGCTCGTGCATTCCTGACCTGAGAAGCGGCAGGCCCAACCGGTTCTCCCGTGAGCGCGTCGAGGCCACAGATTTTGAACTGGCTGCCGAAAGCGATACGATGCGCGTCATCGAAGCGCTGGACGGCCAACTGGTGACAAAAGCGGTCAATCTGCCTGTGACAAGAGCGGCTGGTCTCGCAGTTGCCGATCCGTCAACCGATGTGCTGAAGCTTGCGGTCGTGAACAGATACAAGAACACCGAACCCGTCATCGCCTTCATCCGAAACTTCGGACTCAGGAGGGGTGCTATCGCTTCGTCGGTTGCCCACGATTCCCACAACATCATCGCTGTCGGCGTTGACGACGAGTCGTTGGCCGCGGCCGTCAATCTGATCATCACTCACAAGGGAGGTGTGTCGGCGGTCGATGGCCCGGCGGAACGGGTGCTTCCTTTACCGGTCGCGGGTCTCATGTCGGACGGCGACGGATACGAGATCGCTGCGGCTTACACGGCGATCGATGCCATGGCGAAAGACATGGGATCCACATTGCGCTCGCCATTCATGACGCTATCATTCATGGCGTTGCTCGTGATCCCCGAACTGAAGCTGAGCGACCTGGGTCTCTTCCACGGGCAGAAGTTTGAGTTTGTGGATGTTTTCGTGTGAAACAGTTCTGCCCGAGTGGCAGCCGGCTGCTACGATCTCTGACTGACCGTCTCACGCCTGAGAGGGTCCATCTCCCTGTCGCGAGCGGTGCGCATGTAGCTGCTACTGACGCAAAAGCCCGATCCGAGGGTTCGGACCGGGCTTCTACACCTTGTAGTCGTCAGGGCTCACGGATCGACGTCCATGCCCGGTCCGCCGCCACCGACTGGAGGGGAGTCCACGCCATCTTCTTCGAACAGGGATCTCCAGACCTTCAGCAATGGTGCCACAAGTGACGCCCGGTTTATTCGTTCACGGCGTAGGTCCAGCGCGGACATCTTGTCGGATGGTGCCGGATTCACGCATTTGCCGTCTTCGTCCAGGCTTTCGCAGCAGTCGATACTGATGTCATGAAACGAGCCCGGATCATTCTGCCGAGCGGCTCGCACGCGCAGGAATTCCGAATCCCCGGCGCGAAGCAGTGATATACCCCTGTTGGTAAAGCCCTTAACGTTCTTTCGTGCATCATCCTGAATCTTGACCCGGGCGGCGGTCCCGGTCGCAACGAGGTTTAGAAACGCTCCTGCACTCACAAAAAAGGTATCCTGTTCGCCTACAAGCACTTCGCGTTCGATATCCTGCACCTGATAACGGCAGGAGTCTTCAATCTTTGTGATCTCAATAACGACTGCATTCTTGCGTCCCTGGGCCGAGGAGTCCACCGTGGCGCAAAGAGCGAATGTAACCGAGAGCACGAGTGCCCCCGTCCTGGTATAGCCGCGCATCAGCAATCCTCCGTTTGTATTAGTCGAGCCTGACAACATTGGCCGCAAGTAACCACTTCTGATGGGGTTACGCAAGGTCGCCCGCTGGATCAGGCGTTGTTGGCGGGCGGAATAGTTTCCGGATGTTTGGAGCATGTCGCCATTGACCGACGATTCTCGTTATTCCCCACCCAGATACTCACGCACTCGGGGATCCTCGCGAAGGTCTTCCAGAAACGGATTGTGCCGCAAGCGAATACGGTTGATGTCCCGCTTGAGTGCGGCTGTGATCCACTCTATCGCCAGGTCTCGTTCGCCCATACGGTCGTAGGTCTCGCCGATTCCGTAGACCTGATTGACGTCGGAGCTGTCCGGAGAAAGGCGGATCAAGGCTCGATTCATGAAAAGGGCAGCGCTGTCCGGGCGGTTCAGGGCCGCGTAGTAATACGCCAGGTCTGCTTGCAGGCCGGGGTCATTGGGCTGAATTGTGAGCTGCTCCCGTGCAAGTTGGATGGCACGACGATACAGCGGAGCGGACTTGTCGCGCGCACCTGGTATCCAGTAGAACGTGTCGGCAAGGTTCGCCGTGGCGTCGCGGTCCCTGGGTGTTAGTGACACCCTCTCCTCATACAAGCGCGCTGCTTCCTCGAACCGTTCCATATAGAAGTATGCTGTGCCAAGGTTCGACTTTGTCCGTGCGTGATTTGGATTGGACTGAAGCACTTTTTCGAACTGCTCGACTGCATCGGCTGGTCGCTCGAGCGCCCAGTATGCGGCACCGACATTGGCTAGAAGATCGGCGTTACCCGGTGCGGCTTCGAGACCTCTCTGCCACGCACTG
>JABDKH010000053.1 GCA_013002345.1 Rhodothermales bacterium | reverse complement strand
CGCAGATCGCCGAAGGACTCAAGGTGGCGCACGAAGCGCACGTGGTGCACCGCGACATCAAGAGCGGCAACATCATGCTCACCAAGAAGGGAGTCGCGAAGATACTCGACTTTGGTCTGGCGAAGACAGCGGCATCGACGAAGCTTACGCAGATGGGCTCGACGCTGGGCACGGTGGCGTACATGAGTCCGGAGCAGGCGAAGGGAGAAGAAGTTGACCGGCGAAGCGACATCTTCTCGCTGGGCGTGATTCTGTACGAGATGATCACGGGCCGGCTGCCGTTCAAAGGGGACTACGAGCAAGCGATCGTGTACGGGATTCTGAACGAAGACCCGGAATCCCTGACGACGCTGCGTGCCGGGGTGCCGATGGCGCTCGACGGAATTATCGCGAAGATGCTGGCCAAGGATCCGGATCTGCGGTACCAGCACGTCGATGAGCTGCCCGCCGATCTGAAGGCCATCGATCTGGGATCGTCGATTCAGACATCGAGGATTTCGACGAGCAGATCAACGGTCGATGTAGCCACGGACTCAGCCGTCCAGGGGCCGGCGACGGTTTCGGATGTGGCACCCACCAAGACCTCGAGGAGGCCAGGCTGGATTCTTCCGGCTGTCGCGGTCTTCACTCTCCTGGCGGGAGCAGTAGGAGGCTGGTTGTTGAAGAACCCCGAGGTCGAGTCGCCCCCGATCCGCAGACTCGACGTCGCCATCGAGCGGATGATCGCACAGGACCCGGATATCTCGCCCGATGGCCGGTACTGGGCCTTCGAGACGGCCGACACGGTCGGCTTCACCGGGATCACGATCGTGGATCTCCACGACGGGACGTACTACACGCCCCCGGAGTCGGAGGGCTATGCGTCTCCGCGGTTCTCGCCCGACAGCCGCTGGCTCCTGGCCGGCAACGGTGCCGAGATTGTCAGCATTCTGGTGCCGGACGGTCGCCCGGTACCGCTGAGCGAGCCCGGCGCCGGATTCACCTGGGTCGACGGCAACACAGTCGCCATTACGAGGAACAGTCAGCAGATCATCCTGCACGAGTTGGAGTCACGAGAGTCCCGCGAGATCGATCTCGCGCGATTCGACAGCACCATCAACCGCGCGGATCTTCTCAACCACGTTCCGGGGACTCAACAGATCCTTCTCACCGTCGATCTCCGTGGAGGCGATGCCAATATCGTTTCCTACGACCTTGGTGACGACAGCTACACGATCCTCGCCCGGAACGCATGCTGTGCGCGGCCTATCAGGGACGAGGTCGTCCTATATCACATCGGAAACCGACTCGGTCAGGTAGTGGCGCAGCGCTATGATGCGTCGAACAAGACACTCGTAGGCTCGCCGGCCGACGTAATCGGTTCACAGATGCTGAATCGCTCCTGGGCCGTTGGACACGACGACTCCTTTCTACACCAGGTGGAGGGCGGATTCGACGAGGAAGAAGTGTTCTCGCTCCTGAACACCGCAACGCGCGAATCCCGTGACATGCAGATGGAGCTGGCGAACTACGACCGAGTCTCCTTCTCGCCGGACGGCAGAAAGCTCGCCGTCGAACGCCACGTCGGTGCCACCGGACAATCGATCTACATTGCGGTTTTCGATCCCTCGTCGGGCGTCGAGCAACGGTTGACGTATCAGCACGAGATCAGTCGGGCTCCGACGTGGTCGCCGAACGGCAAGATCTACTACTCGGCAGGACCGGCGCAGGACTCTAACATATACTCGAAGAATGCGGACGGAACGGGACCGGAAGAACTGGTCGTCGAGGACGGGGATTATGCGCACGCCTCTCGTGACGGAAAATGGCTGGCGTTCGCGTCCGGACCTGTCCTGAAGGCGCTCAACCTGGAGACGCAAGAGATCACGCTGATCGACTCGACCTTCTCGCGGCAGGGTGACCCGAAAATCTCACCGGATTCCCGCTACATAGCGTTCACGGCCGACAACCAGACAAGCAATTTCGTATCCGGTGGTCAGCGACTTTTCGTACGGTCATTCCCGGATCCGTCGCTATTCTACGAGAAGGTGACGGAGACCTACGCGGACGACCCCGTTTGGGCGGTCGACGGCTCGGCACTGATGTTCCGAAATCGGGGCCGCGTCTTTCGGTTACCGGTCGACATCACCGGTGTGTTCAGGAAACAGGGTAGTCCGTTACTGCTGTACACGTATCCCGGTGTCAACGTCCGGCTCGATGTAAATGCGGCCACCGGCGAGATGGTAGTCGTGCACCCTCAGTCGGATCTGGACTTCGGTCGTAACACGCGCTTCATCTTTATAGAATCCTTCACCGCCTACCTCGACAAACTTTTCGAACGATGACACCAGGAACGACTATATCGCATTATCGCGTCACAGGCGAGCTCGGCCGGGGCGGCATGGGTGTCGTCTACAAGGCCGAGGACACCAAGCTCGACCGGACGGTGGCGCTGAAGTTATTGCCGCCGCACGCACTGGTTTCCGAGGACGACAAGGCGCGATTCTACCGCGAGGCACGGTCGGCGGCGGCGCTCAATCACCCGAACATCGCGCATGTCTATGAGATCGACGAGGCTGAGGTGACCCCGGGCGACGTGCGTCCGTTCATTGCGATGGAGTACATCGACGGCGAGACCATTGCGGATCGGATTGTGAAAGGGCCCATCCCGTTGAAAGATGCGATCTCCTACGCGTCCCAGATGGCAGAGGGATTGAAGGCGGCCCACCGCAAGGACGTCGTGCACCGCGACGTCAAGAGCGGCAACATGATGTTGACGTCGGACGGTACGATCAAGATTCTTGACTTTGGACTCGCAAAGACGGCGGCCTCGACGAAGCTCACGCAGATGGGGAGTACGCTGGGTACGGTGGCGTACATGAGTCCGGAGCAGGCGCGCGGAGAGGAGGTAGACCGGCGGAGCGACATCTGGTCGCTTGGCGTGATTCTCTATGAGATGATCACCGGCGTGCTGCCGTTTCGCGGCGACTACGAGCAGGCGGTGGTGTACGGCATCCTCAACGAGGATCCGGACTCGATGACGAATCTGCGGGCCGGCGTGCCCATGGCGCTCGACGGTGTCATCGGCAAGATGCTTTCAAAGGACCCGGACCTGCGTTATCAGAACGTGGACGAGTTGCCTGCAGACCTCAAGGCAATCGATCTCGGGTCAGCAATCACGCGTTCGCGGATATCTACGGGAAGCCGGTCGGTGATTGCGGCAGCACCGGCAACCGCCGTAACAAACGTGATTGCAACGGCTCCGGCGCCCGAGCGCAAGAAAGCGTGGTATGCGAATCCCGTGCTGATCGGGGTGGCCGCGCTGGTGTTTGGTGCGGCTATAGGCCTGGTAGCCGACCGCATGTTCTCGAGTGATGCAGAGCAAGTGGGGGCGCTCATGCGATTCCAGATCGATCTCCCTCACGCCATCGAACAACTGATGCCCCAGTGGAGCCCGGACGGCAGCGAGTTGTATTATCTCGCACAAACGGGTAACGACCCCTTACACATTCGTCGATACGTCCTGACCACGGGTGAATCCAGCGCAGTGCCCGGGACGGAGGATGCACGGGATATACACGTTTCTCCGGATGGCCGCTGGCTGGTCTTCTTTGACGGCAATCGACGACGCTACCAGCGCGCTCTTCGATCTGGAGGAGCATTCACGGAGATCCCGGGCGTTGAATCTCCGTGGCAATGGGGCGCCTACGGACGAGACGGGCGATTCTATTTCACCGACGCTGCGAGCGAGCTCGCCTCGGCGGGGGAGTCGGGAGACGTGATTGTTCATACGCAGAAAGACTCAACGGTGAACTGGTTCGGAATTCCGCTCCCCACAGCAGACGGGACAACCGTGTTTTTTTCGCACTGGTCGTCAGCCACTCAGTCGCTGGGCACCTTCCGACTGGCGGACCATGCACCAGGGTATGAGCCGGTTTCTCCACAGTACACCTTCTTGCAGATTCTCGACAACGGCTACGCTCTTGCGCTTCCGTCCGGGTCGACAAGCCAACCTGTGGCACTTGCACCGATCGATCGAAAGACGGGGGAGCTACAGGGACCTGCCGTTCCCGTTGCTCGCTTCAACCCGTGGGGCTACGGGTTGTCGCCGACCGGCCACCTGGTATACCGGGAGCAGACGGACGCCTCCTACGAGTCCGAACCCCTGTTTCGAGTCGGGGACGACGGAAACCCTGTCATCATCTCGGGCACTCCCCAGAACTCCGACGACTTCGCGGCAGCACGTGGTCGCAACCTGGTCGCCATCGAAGCCAACCCCGAAAATCCGGACGGAGAGGATATCTACATTTTGAACCTCGATTCCGGCGTGCAGACGCGGTTGACGCGCGGTGGAAACAATCAGTATGCCGACTGGTCGCCCGATGATCGGTACGTGTACTACCGGAGCATTCCCGATCAAGCTTCGAAAGGGGTCATCATGCGCCGGCGTGCAGATGCCGCGGAACCGGCTGAGCTGGTGCTCGCCAATACTTCGGACTCTGGTGGCGGAGTGTTCCATCCGGCCGTTACCTCCGATGGCTTGCAGTTACTTTTCACGCACAATGTCGGAGAGCTGGGGTCGGAGTTGCACCGCATTGCCCTCGGAGGAACCGTCCCCCTGGATCTTGCCAACGCCGAACGCCTGACGGAGGCTGAAGAGAACGTATTTGCTCCGGACCCTTCACCGGACGATCGGTACGTTGTCTACAGGGCGGGCCAATCCGTCCTTGTCTCGTCGATCGAAGGACAGGGCGAGGTCGAGATCACGAGTGAAGGGGTGGAGCCCATATGGTCGCCGGATGGCGCGTGGATTTACTTCTTGCGAAACAATCAGGAAGTCTACAGGGTGGCGGTTACGACCGAACCTGTCTTCAGCCTTCTCGGGTCCGTAGAGCGCGTATTCAATACAGGGCTTCACCTGCATTTTGATATTGCTTCGGACGGAAGCTTGCTCGTAACCATGCCGGAAGGAGCCAGCCAGGACGCGGGCTCGAAGATCTGGGTTGTCCTCAACCTCGCGGACGAGGCCGAGCGTATCGCACCCAGGAACCCGTGACCAGGCCAACACTCGCCAGTTTCGAATAGACACCGAGCAGAGGCCAGGGCCATGGCTGTGTCCGCCCGATTTCAAATCTTGAGTATTGACGCATGACACCAGGAACGACCATATCACACTACCGAATCACCGGCGAGATCGGGCGAGGCGGTATGGGCATCGTCTACAAGGCTGAGGATACCAAGCTCGACCGGACGGTGGCGCTGAAACTCTTGCCTCCGCACGCGCTCGTGTCCGAGGACGACAAGGCGCGGTTCTATCGCGAGGCGCGGTCGGCGGCGGCGCTAAATCATCCGAACATCGCGCACGTCTACGAGATCGACGAATCCTTTGTCGTCCCCGCGAAGGCGGGGACCTCGCCAGGCACAGCAGAACCTCCGCCCGACGCAGAACGCCGCCCCTTCATCGCCATGGAGTTCATCGACGGCGAGACACTCGCTGATCGTGTTGCCAGAGGTCCCCTGCCGTTGAAAGATGTCGTCTCGATAGCGACACAGATGGCGGAAGGTCTCAAAGCTGCTCACAAGAAGGACGTCGTGCATCGCGACGTCAAGAGCGGCAACATCATGCTGACGAAGGATGGAGTCGTGAAGGTGCTCGACTTCGGCTTGGCAAAGACGACCGCGTCGACGAAGCTGACACAGATGGGTTCGACACTTGGGACGGTCGCCTACATGAGTCCGGAGCAGGCGAAGGGCGAGGAGGTGGACCGCCGGAGCGACATCTGGTCGCTGGGCGTGATTCTGTACGAGATGATCACAGGGCAACTTCCCTTTCGTGGCGACTACGAACAGGCGGTGGTGTACGGGATCCTGAATGAGGACCCCGAGTCGATGACGACGCTGCGGGCCGGGGTACCGATGGCGCTGGACGGGATCATAGGCAAGTTGCTCGCAAAGGACCCGGATCTTCGCTACCAGAATGTCGACGAGCTGCCGTCGGATCTGAAGCGAATCGACGTCAGTGCTTCGCAGACGACGCGGATTTCCACGGGGAGCAGGTCTGCGATAGTGCCGGGGGCTCTGGACGACACGCCCCGTATTGCAGTAGAGGCCGCTGGCTTAGCCGAGACCTCAAAGGCGAAGCCGTGGTATCGTCACCCCGCCGCCCTCACTGCGATCGCCGGTGTACTTATCGTTGGATCCATTGCCGGATTCCTCCTCGGTCGAACGAGTCCCGAACCCGACCCGATCGTTCGCCGCGTCGTAATTCCGGTGGAGACGATCGTGGGCACGGAGTGGCCGGCTTTATCCCCATCGGGTGAATTCGTCGCATTGTCGGGTCGCGATACGACGACGGGAGAACCCGGGGTTTTTCTGTATCACATGCCTACGGGCGACGTGTCGCGCATACCCGGCTCGAATAGTGCGTTCGCCATCAGCTTCTCACCGGACGGACGGTGGCTGCTTTACTCGCTCAACTCCGGTACGTACAAGGTGCTCGTTCCCGACGGCGACCCCATCAAGATCATCGATGGGAGGCGGCCGGCAACATGGGAGTCGAACTCCTCAATCCTGTTCGGCAGGGAAGGCAAGATCTGGAGAGCGTCGGCTGACGGAGGTGAAGAAACCGTCGTCGTGGAACCAGACTCGTCTCTGGGTCACAGAGCGCTGTTCTTGCCGCGTGCAATAATGGGTACAGGACTCGCATTCGCCACGATTGGCATCGATGGAGCCGACGATGCAGCCGTTATTGACCTCGAGAAGGGTGAGTACTCGGTTCCGTTGAATGAAGCATGGTATCCGCGCTACGTGCCAGCAGGCTACGTGGTTTACAATCGTGGAGGCGGCCCCTTCGGGCAGGTTGTCGTGCAGCCGTTCGACATCGGCACGCGTCGGACGACGGGACAGGCTGTGCCCGTACAGATCGGGGAGAGGGGATTCTGGACGTACACGGTCGGGAGCGATGGCAGCTTCGTCTATAGTGACGAGTCATCGGCCTCATCTGGAATGCGGCTGACCTGGCTGCGTCCAGACGATGAGAACAACGCGGCGCTTCCGATTGATCCAGGCGAGTTCGATAACCCGATGATTTCGCCCGACGGGAGATCCCTCGCGATCGGCCTCGATAACGAGTCCGGCGAACAGGAAGACGTATACGTTTATGATCTGGAGACGGGCACTCCGCTACGGCTGAGCTTTGCGGGTGACAGCCACCAGCCCGTATGGTCGGCCGACGGCCGCCACGTGTACTATTGTGGCTCTCGAGGCGACAGACACACCATCTTTCGGAAGGCGGCCGATGGGTCGGGCACGGAAGAAGTCGTGCTGTCGGACGGCGCGCGGCGACCGAGTCTATCTACGGACGGTCGGCTGATGGCCTACGATACAGGCGTTGACGGAGAGGGACGCAACGTATGGGTGATGAATCTCGCGGATTCAACCTCCGCCGAGGTGGCAGGCGGCGAGGGTTATCAGGGGGATGCACACTTTTCTCCGGACGGTCGCTACATCGTATACGAGGATGACCGTTCCGGCGAGATCCAGATCTTCGTCCACCAGGTCGATGGAGACGCCTTCTGGGAAATCTCCGAGGGGTCTGGTCCGTTCTATGATCCACTGTGGTCGGCCGATGGGGAGTACATCTACTTTGAAAGCTTGAACGAGCTTCTCAGGGTCCCGGTGGAGCTTGAGCCTTCCTTCAGGAGGCTGGGCCGACCGACGGGCATTGCCGGGTTCTCATCCGGGATGGATTTTGCCCTCGGTCCGGAAGGTGACGTGCTTATCATGGGCCGCGCAAACGAGTCCGCCGCGAATGCGCTCGGAAGATTGCGGATGGTCCTCAACTGGCCGGAAGAACTCAAACGCATCGCGCCGAGGAGCGAAGGATGAAGCCCGGAACCACCATTTCTCACTACCGCGTCGTGGGCCAGCTAGGCCGCGGCGGCATGGGCATCGTCTACAAGGCGGAGGACACGAAGCTCGACCGCACGGTAGCGCTCAAGCTGCTGCCCCCGCATGCACTGATTTCGGAAGATGATCGGGCGCGGTTTTATCGCGAGGCCCGGGCGGCCGCGGCGCTCAATCATCCGAATATTGCGCATGTGTATGAGATCGACGAATCCTTCGTCGTCCCCGCGAAGGCGGGGACCTCGCCGGGCACAGCAGAGCCTCCGCCGGACCCAGAACACCGCCCCTTCATCGCGATGGAGTACATCGACGGCGAGTCGCTGGCCGAACGCATCGAGAAAGGACCGCTACCACTTGCCGATGTTATCACGATCGCCTCAGCCCTGGCCGACGGCCTGAAGGCCGCGCACGACAAGGAGATCGTGCACCGGGACATGAAGGCCGGCAACGTAATGCTGACGTCAGCTGGCATCCCAAAGATTCTGGACTTCGGTCTCGCCAAAACCACCGCTTCGACCAAGCTGACTCAGATGGGCAGTACGCTCGGAACGGTGGCCTACATGAGTCCGGAGCAGGCGAAGGGGGAGGAGGTCGATCGACGCAGCGACATCTGGTCACTGGGAGCCATCATCTACGAGATGGTGACGGGCCGCATGCCGTTTGCCGGCGACTATGAGCAGGCCGTCGTGTACGGTATCCTGAATCAGGACCCCGAACCCCTGACGTCCCTGCGTACGGGCGTCCCGATGGAGTTGGAGCGTATCGTCAACAAGTGTCTTTCGAAAGAGCGAAAGCTCCGATATCAGCATGTGGATGATCTCGCCTCCGACCTGCTGGCGATGGAGACGCCTGCGGCTTCTCGAATCTCGGTCGCCCCACGGTCGTCAGTGACGGCGGGGCCATCTGGGCCATCTGTTGTGGCGACGACTACGAAGCCGTCTCACCTTCACTCCGTGGCTGCGGGAGTACTCCTGCTGCTCTCCGGCGTGGCCATCGGATGGCTGGTGTTTCGGATGACCAGCCCGCGGTCGGCCGTCACCCCTCTCCATGTGACCATTGCCGCGAGCGACGAAGCCGGGTGGCTGAACTATGAGCCCGGATCCCGGCAGATGTCTCTGTCACAAGACGGCACCCGGCTTGTGTACATTGGTTCTCTGGACTCGGGCTTGGAAACGCTCTATATGGTCGACCTCACGTCGTCCGATCCACCGCGACAGCTCGACCACGTCGAACTGGGTTCCGTATCAGATCCCGCCCTGTCGCAGGATGGCGAGTCGGTCGCGTTCGGTTCCTTCGACGGAATCAAGCTGGTCTCGATCAGGGGTGGAAGCCCGAAGACCCTCGGAGATGCTGTCGCTACTCCACCGGGTGTTTCCTGGACGCACGCTGACTACGTGGTCTATTCGCCGAGCGTATCTGACGGACTGTACAGGGTGTCGATCCTCGGGGGTGAGCCGGTCGCACTCACTACACCGGATTCGTCCCTCGGCGAAACCGGACACGTCCGGGGTGTCATGTTACCGGATGGGAAGACCGTTGCCTGCGTGATCCTGGGCGAGAGTCAGCAGCTAGCCCTCATCGACACGGAAACGGGGGACAGGTACACCGTGTCCACGGAAGGAATGTATCCGCAATTTGTGGAACCCGACGTGCTCCTGTACGCGGAGGGGAATTCGCTCTTCGCTGTCAAGGTTGATCTTTCGAATTACACGCTGGGCAGACCACGCCTGATTCTCGACGATGTTGCCGGTCGGGAATCCTGGGGCACGTCCCAGTACACCGTGTCGGGCACAGGATCTATTGTCTACCTGTCGGGCGGGAAAACGCTCGATCGCCGCTTGATACGCGTCGACCTGGAAGGCAACCTCGAATACCTCTCGGATCGAGGACTGGGCATCGATTATTTCACTCCGTCTCCTGCGGGGACTCACGTCGCTCTCGTGCTGTCGGATTCCCGTGGATCGACGGAACTCGGATTGCTCGACGTCGCCACGCGAGACGTGCAGATGCTGGCGCTCGGAGAGGGGAATCAGAACAGTCCGGTATGGTCTTCAGACGGCAAGGTCCTCTATTTTTCGTCCGATCGCTCGGGTCGCGTCGATATCTATATGACCAGGCCGGGCGAGGGGTCCGGACCGGATCTCCTGCTCGCATCCGAGTTCGATGACATAGCGGTGAGCGCGTCCAACGACGGGAAACTGCTGACATTTCTGAGGGACACGCGAACCTCCGACGGCTTGGACTTCTGGATCCTGCCGCTTGATGACTCGAGACCCGCATATCCGTTTGTGCAGGGCCCTTCCGAATATCTGTGGGCGACCCTGTCTCCTGACGGCCGCGTCGTTGCGTACACATCAGACGAGTCCGGACGCATGGAGGTGTATGCGGTGCCGTTCAGCGGTGGTCGAAACCGGGTGAAAGTGTCCCGCACGGGGGAGACGGGCGGCAAGATTGTCTGGTCCTCGGACGGCCGCTACCTGTACTTCGTCTCCGACGGCCGACTCATGCGTTCGACGCTATTGGACGGAGATTTGAGATTTTCGAATCCCGAATCCGTCATGGAGGTCGACGAATTGCGTGGTCGCTGGGTGCGCGGTAACTGGGATTTTGATCCGAACGGAGACGGGATCATTACGCTTACACGACTCGAGCCGTCCGAACTGAAAATGATCGTGAACTGGAAGACGGAACTTGAAGAAAGGATTTCAGGAGAGTAGACGAATGAAGCCCGGAACAACCATCTCTCACTACCGCGTGGTCGGCCAGCTCGGCCGGGGCGGCATGGGTATCGTCTACAAGGCGGAGGACACGAAGCTCGACCGGACGGTGGCGCTTAAGCTGCTGCCGCCGCATGCACTGATTTCGGAAGATGACCGGGCGCGGTTTTATCGCGAGGCTCGGGCTGCCGCGGCGCTCAATCATCCGAACATCGCGCATGTCTATGAAATAGATGAAGCGGAGGCCGAGGGCGAGTCCCGCCCCTTCATCGCGATGGAGTACATCGACGGCGAGTCGCTGGAGGATCTCGTCGCGAAAGGACCCCTTCCGCTGGAGGATGCCATCTCCTACGCGTCGCAGATTGCCGAAGGGCTGAAGGTCGCGCATGAGGCCCAGGTTGTTCATCGCGACATCAAGAGCGGCAACATCATGCTCACCAAGAAGGGCGTGGTGAAGATTCTCGACTTCGGTCTGGCAAAGACAACGGCGTCGACGAAGCTGACGCAGATGGGCTCGACGCTTGGGACGGTCGCGTACATGAGTCCGGAGCAGGCAAAGGGCGAGGAGGTGGATCGCCGCAGCGACATCTTCTCCTTAGGTGTCATCCTCTACGAATTGATCACAGGTCGACTGCCATTCAAAGGGGACTACGAGCAGGCCGTCGTGTACGGGATATTGAATGAGGACCCGGAGTCGTTGACGACGTTACGGGCCGGCGTGCCGATGGCGCTGGACGGGATCATGGCGAAGATGCTGGCGAAGGATCCTGACCTGCGGTACCAGCATGTCGACGAGTTGCCTGCGGACATGAAGGCGATCGATCTGGGATCGAGCGTGCAGACATCAAGACTATCAACAACCACCGCAGCAGCTCGGCCAGTCACGTCGAGCGGTACTGATGCCCAGGCGGCTGAGGCAGCGGTTGTTGTCGGACGAAGTCGTCCGAGGGCTGTAATTGCCGGGCTCGCTCTGCTGGTGGGACTACTGGTCGGAGCGGCGGGAGTCTGGTTGCTCAGGGGAGATTCCGCCGAAGTTGAGAGATCCGTTAAGCGACTGACGCTCCCAAGTCCGGAAGACGAGCGATTGACGGCACTCGACGTTACTCCCGACGGGGCTTCAGTCGTATATGTCGGACGAACAGGCGACCCCATCCGCGTGCTCGATCTGGATGATGGCTCCGTCAGGACACTCGATGGTACGGAGGACGCCCTCGTGCTGCGCGTCTCTCCCGACGGCAGCTGGATCATGATGACCATGGTCTCTGGCGTGAAACGAGTCTCTCTGTTCGGCGGGAAGCCGATTACGGTAGTCGAAGCGACAACCGAGCCAGGCCCCTATACGGCGTGGGCTCCGGATGAGAGACTCATCTACGAGGACTTCGGAACACTCTGGATCAAGCCACTTGTGGGCGGGTCGCCGACGCAGGTCACCACGCTGCAAGAAGGGGAGCTTGATCACGACTGGCCATTCGTCCTGCCCGACGGGAAGACGATGATCGCGACGATAGAGTACGCCGGAGGATCCACAGGCATCGGAATGTGGGATCTGGATTCGCTGGAGCGAATCGGAGTCCTTGAGCTCGGCGGGTATGCGCCGCGATGGATCCCGACGGGGCACCTGATCTTCGAACTCGAGGGAGAACTCATGGCGGTTCCGTTTGATCTTTCGAAATTAGAGATCGTCGGTGTGCCTGCGAGCCTAGAATCCTCCGTCGACCCGCGGACCTTCGCAGTGTCCTCCGGCGGGACGCTCGTGTCGCTCGAGGCCACGGCCCGCAACGTCCTCGGCGGTTTGAATTCGGTCATAAACAGGCTCGACTTCGGAGGTACCGCCACGTCGCTGCCGTTCGAGGTGCAGAACTACTGGGATCTGCGCCTCTCGCCGGACGGCAGCCAGCTCGCTGTCGAGATCAGCGATCTGGGCGGGACCGGACCCCAGTCCATTCCAGACCAGGACATCTGGGTTCTTGATGTCAAGAGCGGATTCCGGGATCGCCTGACGTTCGATGATAGCGGGGATGAGCCGACATGGTCACCTGACGGCGACTCGTTGCTGTACGTAGATCGAAGAGTGTCCGCTGCTGGAGTTTTGAGCCGTCTCATCGTGCGATCTTCGGATGGGACCGGGAGTCCGAGAACATTGCATGCGGATTCGGTCCGGCTTGAGTATCCCGACTGGTCGTCCGACGGACGTTACGTGGCGTTTACGAAATCAAGCAGCTTTGCAAACCGGCCTGACGGACCTGCGAGCGAGGCCTTGAGAGGTTCGTTCACGGCTGTGACGCTTCTTGACCGTCAAGATGGTACGCTCCGGGTCATCGAAAACGAGGCCACGCGGGGACGATTCTCCCCGGACGGGCGCTTCATCGCATACGAGCATCGGGACCATGTGTTTGCCAAACCAGTCAGCGCGGAGGGGGGAGAGTGGGACGTCTCTGATGGTCCGGGCTCGGCCCCCGAGTGGTCGCGTGACGGCAAGTTTCTGTATTTCCTCGACGGGTCTTCCCTTATGCGTGTCGAGGTCGCCCCTTCCGGGAGTCGGGTTCGGTTTGGAAATCCGGAGGAGGTGGCCCGGACCGAGCGAGCGCGGATGTCTTACACCTTGACGGAGGATAATGCCGGCGCGTACTTCACCGGCCTCCCAACCCTCGGGTCGGACGAGAATGACGAACGCGTGGACAGGTCTGCGCCTCCCGTGAACGTCGTAATCAACTGGTTTGAGAACGTCCGAAAGATGTCACCGAACCAGTAGCGGTTGTGTTCATCACAGCGCCACGCCTATGAACCCCGGAACCATCATATCGCACTACCGCGTTACCGGCCAACTCGGCCAGGGCGGAATGGGCATTGTCTACAAGGCCGAGGACACGAAGCTCGACCGGACGGTGGCGCTGAAGCTGCTGCCGCCGCATGCACTGGCTTCGGAAGATGATCGCGCCCGCTTCTACCGCGAGGCGCGGTCGGCTGCGGCGCTCAATCATCCGAACATCGCGCACGTTTACGAGATCGACGAAAGTGACGTGGAGGGAGAAGGGAAGCGCCCGTTCATCGCGATGGAGTACATCGACGGTGAGTCGCTGGCGGACCGTATCGCGAAGGGTCCGCTCCCGCTACAGGATGCGATCTCCATTGCGACACAGGTCGCGGATGGGCTGAAGGCCGCGCACGAGAAGAACATTGTGCACCGCGACGTGAAGAGCGGCAACATCATGCTGACGTCGGCGGGTGTGCCGAAGATTCTCGACTTTGGCCTCGCGAAGACCGCCGCCTCGACAAAGCTCACGCAGATGGGCTCGACGCTGGGGACCGTCGCCTACATGAGTCCGGAGCAGGCGCGGGGCGAGGAGGTGGATCGCCGGAGTGACGTGTGGTCGCTGGGTGTGATTCTGTACGAGATGGTGTCGGGTCGGATGCCGTTTCTCGGCGACTACGAGCAGGCAACCATCTACGGCATTCTGAATGCAGAGCCCGAGCCGCTGACGGCCGTTCGCACCGGCGTCCCGATGGAGCTGGAGCGGATCGTTTCAAAGTGTCTCGTCAAAGATCCTGGACGTCGTTACCAGTCGACAACCGATCTGATTGTCGATCTGGAAAATCTGGACATCAAGCAGACACGAACGTCCACTGGATCTGTTCAGGTCTCGGGTATCGCCGCAGGTTCGGCGTCGGCTGCTGCGCCAGTTGCAGAGAGACAGTCTTCAACCAGGTCCCGCTTCGGTGTGGCCGCGGCAGCCGTCGGCGTCGTCGGTCTGTTGATCGGGGCTTTCGGTATGTGGCTGCTCAGACCGGCTGCACCTGCGATGTCATCTTCCGTCGTGACCGATCTTGTGCTTCCGGATGGAGTCGTTCTGGAAGCGTCGCTTACGGCTCCTCTTCAGCTTGACCGCGTCGCGCTCTCGATAGACGACAGCGGCAAGAACGTAGTGTTCGCCGGTGGCAGCAACGGGACGACGGATCTCTATCTTCGGTCGCTCGAATCAGGGGAGACAACCAGGCTGGAAGGAACGCAGGGCGCGTACGGTCCCTTCTTTTCACCCGACGGCCAGTGGATCGGATTCTTCGTGGGTACCCGTCTGAAGAAGGTGTCCGCTGACGGCGCAACGGTCGTCGATCTCGCGGAGGCCGCCCTTCCCTACGGCGGCTCGTGGGGTGACGACGGACGCATCGTGTATTCAACCAACGAGGGCGAGGCACTTGCGGTGGTAGACCAGAACGGGGCAAACCGCCGGATTGTCTCCGTGGATGTCATAGGTGAAATGGGACAAGTCGCCCATGTTGGTTCGGGTGGGCAGGTTCTGGTCGCTACGCGTGGACTGGTGGCTGTTGATGTGGATTCAGAAGAGTCGCGCGACCTCGGCTTAGAGACCGCGAACATAGCCCTTTTGGATGACGAAACACTGCTGGTGCTCCGCGAAGGCCAGTTGTTCGCGATACATTTCGACGCTAAACGTCTCGAATTGGTTGGCGATCCTGTTCAGATTCAGAGCGGCGTACTCCATGAGATGTTCGCGCAGTACGCCGTAAGCAACTCGGGAACGCTCGTCTATGCCCCCGGGCCGTGGCTGGGCGAGGACCGTCTTGCATGGCTGTACGAAGACCGTCGCATCGAGACCATTCCGCAGTTCGATGCGCAGATATACGGCGAATTCAACCTGTCGCCATCTGCCGACCGCATCGCAATCTCGGTATTAGAGCGTCCGTTGCGGACACTGTGGGTCTACGACTTTCAACGCGGGAGCCGAATACGCCTGACATCGGAGGGCAATACGGCGTTCAGCAGTTGGACTCCGGACGGCCGTGCGGTTGTCTTCAGCACTCGCATAGAGTCAGGTGACTTTATGATGACGCGGTCCGCAGAGGGTATCGGAGCCGTGGATACGCTGGCTACGGGTCTTGTCACTCCGGCGTGGGTCACCCCGGATGGCAATAGAGTGGGAACGGTTGTCAGCGGGCCCAACGGGATTCCTGATATCGTTATCCAGGATTTCGCACGCAACGCATCGACCGAACCGGTCACTGCAGAGCCGACAGCCACCGAGGTGCTGACTGACATCTCTGCCGACGGCCGCTTTGTCGCCTACACCTCCGACCAGACCGGAGACTACCAGGTCTATGTTGAACCGTTTCCTCCCACGGGCGAACGCTGGCAGGTGTCAGTCGCCGGCGGAGAGGAGCCGCGCTGGACGAAGGACGGCGCCAGACTGTTCTACCGGGTCGGAGACTATCTTATGGGTGTCGATGTTGAGTACGCCGGTGGAACGCCCCGCTTCTCGGTTCCGGACACCCTGTTCGTCGGCAAGTTCACGAACGTCCCCGGGTATTCTTACGACTACGACGATCGCAACAGGAGGTGGCTGATCCTTCGTCGTTCCGAGACCCGACCTGAGGTCCGTCATCTAAAGGTTGTGTCCAATATCAGGACGCGCGTTGACGCCGCGATGAATCTGCAATCGAAATGATCGGAACCACCATATCCCACTATCGCATCGTCGACGAGCTGGGCCGGGGCGGCATGGGGATCGTATACCGAGCCGAGGACACCAAACTCGATCGGACGGTCGCTATCAAGTTTCTGCCGCCCAACACGTTAGGGTCGGAAGAAGAGACGGCTCGTTTTTATCGGGAGGCGAAGGCTGCCGCTGCACTGCATCATCCGAATGTCGCGACGGTCTTCGAAATCAATGAAGCCCCCGGCGCGAGCGGCGAGCCGCTGCTCTTCATTGCGATGGAGTTCATTGACGGGGAGTCGCTTACCGATCTGATCGCCCGTGGCCCAGTGCCCGCCGAAGAGGCTGTCGCCGTCGTTGCACAGATCGCTGATGGTCTGGGTGCCGCACACGACAAAGGAATCGTCCATCGCGACATCAAGCCGGCGAATATCATGATGTCGTCGGATGGTCGCCCGAAGGTTCTTGATTTTGGTGTCGCCCGACTTGAGCGTGAAGCCACCCTGACACAGACGGGCTCTACGATCGGGACGACCGCCTACATGAGTCCGGAGCAGATCCGCGGAGAACCCGTCGACAAGCGATCTGATCTATGGTCGCTCGGTATCGTCTTTCATGAGTTGCTCACGGGGTTCCGCCCGTTTCAGGGAGACTATGAAGCGGCGATCACGTTCGCGATCATGAATCAGGAGCCGACACTGTCGGAGGATGTTCCCGATAATCTCCTGTCGGTGCTTCGAAAACTGCTCGCTAAAAACGCGGACGACCGTTACCAGAGCGCGAACGAACTGGCCGTCGATCTGAGAGCAGGGACTGTGACCGTCGCGGCTCCGTCTGCGACGACTGTTTCGGGTAAACCACCCGCGCGACCAACACTGTCGCGCAGAACATTGAT
>JABDKH010000052.1 GCA_013002345.1 Rhodothermales bacterium | reverse complement strand
ACTCAACGGCGGTATCCAGAGCGAACTCCAGAGACGGCAACCCGGCTGCGAGGCGGTGGAGTGCCGCCGGAACGTCGTCGATCGAACTCGTTTCGTGATGGCGTCGCACACTTCGTACCAGCGATCTTGCGGCGGCCTCCACGTCATCGAGCGATTCAGTGCTGAAGCTTTCGAGCGGCGCTGCCTCTCCCCAACCCGTCCTACCATCAGTGTCCGTGAGGGCCAGGAGCAGCGTCACACGTTCACTGACAGAGACGCCCGGACGAATCGCCACCGGCTTTACCAGGGGCGTGCTGAATCTCCAGAGGTGTGCATCGACTACGGTCATCAGGTCGGAACCCAATTAAGTCACTACATGAAGCTACAGACTCCAACCGATCGAAAAGAGAATACTGTAAAGCATCAGCACCTGTGCCGTTCGTGCCAGAATCGGATTGAGTACGTGCCCTTCCTTGCTCGCACGCAGCTTCCGCCATGCCGGAACGAGGACCGGGATGGCGAGCACAGCGATCAACACCAGGCTCTTGGCGGGCTGCCACAGAGTCAAAGCGATCGGCACGCCGGCAGCCACTACGATGCACATCAGATAAAGATGTGTCCCCCATACCCTTCCGACTCGGACGACGAGCGTGTTCTTTCCCGCCTCACGATCCTCTTCAACGTCGCGAATGTTGTTGACAAGCAGGATGGCGACCGAAAGCAACCCCGGCGCGACACCGGCCAGGAGAACGGCCGGTGACATCGCGAGCACCTGAACGTAGTAGGTCCCGGCAACGGCCACGGGACCGAAGAAGACGAACACAAACACGTCGGCCACGCCGAGGGAAGACAGAGAAAACCGACCTGCCGTGTAGAGGAATCCGAACAAGATCGACAATGCGCCGATGACGACGATCGGCCACCCGCCGCGCCACATGAGGTAGCCTCCCGACAGCACCGCCAGGGTGAATGCGAAGATCGTCGCTCGTTTCATTTGTGACACGGTCACGAGCCCGGCGGCCGTGGCACGAAGAGGACCACTCCGGTTTGCCGTATCGACGCCTTTCTCGAAGTCGGCAACGTCGTTGTGAAAGTTGGTGCCGATCTGGATGAGAACAGCGGCCAGAAGGCATAACGTGGCCGACAATATGTGCACCCCCCCGGCCTCTACAGCCATCGCCGTTCCGACGAGGACGGGTGCGACGGTGGCGAACAGGGTTTTGGGCCGACTCGCTAGAATCCACGTTGAGACTGAAGCCATGCCGCGCTACGGTCGATACGGGAATTTGCCGAAATCCGGCTTGCGCTTCTCCAGGAACGCGTTCTTGCCTTCCTTACCTTCTTCGCTCATGTAGAACAACATCGTCGCATTGCCCGCCAGCTCCTGGAGGCCCACCTGCCCGTCGCAATCCGCGTTGAGCCCGGCCTTCAGACACCTGATGGCCATCTGCGAATTAGCGAGAATCTCGCGACACCACTGCACCGTCTCGTCCTCCAGTCGATCGAGCGGAACGACGGTGTTGACGAGACCCATTTCAAGCGCCTGCTGCGCGTCGTACGGCCGGCACAAAAACCAGATTTCTCGCGCCTTCTTCTGACCAACAATTCGAGCGAGATAGCTTGCTCCGAAGCCTCCGTCGAAGGAGCCGACCTTCGGACCGGTCTGCATGAAACGTGCGTTGTCAGCAGCGATGGTGAGGTCGCAGAACACGTGCAGGACGTGACCGCCGCCGACGGCCCAACCGGCCACCATGGCGATGACAGGCTTCGGGCAGGATCGGATTTCGCGCTGCAAATCGAGCACATTCAATCGCATGACGCCTGTGTCGTCCTCTGCATATCCGGCATCGCCTCGAATTCGCTGGTCCCCGCCCGAGCAGAATGCTTCGGGACCCTCACCCGTCAGAACGATGACTCCGATCGTGTGATCGTCTCGCGCGTCGTTCAGAGCCCGTCGCATTTCAGTCACTGTCAGCGGCCTGAATGCGTTGCGAACTTCGGGTCGATTGATTGTGATCTTGGCAATTCCTTCAGCTTTGTGATACTTGATATCCGTAAAGCTGCCTGCGTCTTGCCAGTCTACAAGTGCCATTACTCATTCATGTCTACGTGTGTGGAAACAACAGGGCGGAGCCGGCCGGGCGACGATACATCATGCCCGTTCTATTCAGGCATATGAACCTGCGTATCGGACCCGACACTTGCGGCGCATTCGGCCCTGACGGAATCAACTAACTTGTTATGAAGCAACAGGTTGCTATCACGTTTCGTGCGAATCTCAATGATTCCCCCCGCACCCGATTCGCACAGTTCCTTGTAGGCCGCGGCCACGGTATCCTTAGTGTCGGCGAATCGATAGTACAGTCCGAACATGGCACCGGCGGACTCAAAATGAAGCCCATGCGGCGTGCCGAAGTACGGCTCGAACACCGAAGGATAACCTGCGATGGGTAAGAAGGAAAAGATGCCGCCGCCATCATTATTGATGACGATGACAACTACCGGGTGCTCGCACGATCGGACGAGGCTGAGCGAATTCAGATCGTGCAGCAACGCAAGGTCTCCGAGCAGGACGGTGACGGGTCCTTTCCGACCAAGCGCCACACCGACCGCAGACGCGATGGTACCATCGATGCCGCTGCCGCCTCGGTTTGCCCGGGCGGGTAATCGATCGGACGGCGCAGCGAACGAATCCATGTCCCGAATTGGCATACTGGAGCCCAGGAAGAGCTCATGATCAGTCGCAAGATGCCGTGAAAGGTATCGTGCGATCCACGGCTCCGAAACGTCTGCTGTGGTCGCCAGGTGATCATCAAGTACGCGATCCGTGCACAGGAGCTTCCGGGTGTCGTGGGTCGGCACGTCAGCGCTACGCTTCCCGTCGCCGACTGTAATCTCGAGCCGACTCGAAATCTGACGACAGGCCGTCGCCACGTCGGCTTCAATCCGATGCGTCACTCTGTGGATCGGATCGATGCGGTTTCGGGTCGGTGAGACCAGCACGAAGTTCTCTGGGGGATGACTGGCAAAGTGCTCGTATAGACGCTTTGATGTTGCCCTTCCACCAAAATGAAGAACGGTGCGTGCTCGGAGATTCTCATAGCACGCGGCCGCGGCGAGCAGGAGATCATAATACGCGAGCGCCGACGTGAAGTCTGAATTACGAACAAACGACAACACATCGGGAAGCAGCGCCCAACCCAGTTGGTTCGCAAGCGAACGAACAAGTTCACCTTCCTCGGCCGAACCCAACCGGCCAGCCACCACCAGCCCTTCCGCATCTTGCTGCAGCAGGTCGAGGATTGAACCCAGAAATGGCTCGGAGATGCCGCGCTCGACCGCAGCGTACGTCGTATACGGGCGGGTTGAATCCAGCCAGCGTCGAAGCGCCGGAACAACGGGAACAACAAAGGTGGGATCGGTGGCGGGCGCCAGGGGCTCCCTGAACATACAGTTCAGATGAACCGGCCCCCGATCGGCCGTAGCCCGATGGAAAGCTTGATCGACAGCGGTAAGAATGGAGAGCGGATCGACACCCCGGTCCGACACCGGCAGATCAAACTTCCAGCTAACGAAATCCGAAAATATATCGGGCTGATCGATCGTTTGATTTGCCCCGGTCTTGCGAAGCTCGGGCGGACGATCAGCAGTGAGCAGGAGCATTGGAACTCCATCGGCCGAGGCCTCCACCACGGCAGGAAGGCCGTTTGCAACGGCGGTACCCGATGTTGTTATCCAGGCCGCCGGTGCGCCCGTCGTGCGGCCGAAGCCCAGCGTCGAAAACGCACTCCCCCGCTCATCAAAATGAACGATGCAACGGGTCTCCGGATGCTGCCCGGCAGCGACGACCAGCGGTGACGACCGTGAGCCCGGTGACACGAAGTACGTCCGCACTCCCAGTCGCACCAATTCGTCGACCAGCAGCTCGCACACGAACTGGTTGATGTTTACGGCATCGACTATCACGGCGACAGCACGCGAAGGAAGTCTCCGATCTTCTGTTCCACTTCGTGCCACTCCAATTCGGGGTCAGATCCACAGACGATCCCGGCTCCTGAAAAAAGGTCGAGTCGGTTTCGTACGATCCGTCCGGAGCGGATGCCAACGGCGAATTCTGCCGAATCCCGTCCGATCCAGCCCACCGGCCCCGCGTACCACCCCCTGTCGAAGGGCTCCAGGTGTTCGATCACATCGATAGCCTCCTGGTACGGATATCCGCCCACTGCAGGGGTCGGATGCAGCGATCGCAGCAGATCGAAAGCGTCGACCCCCGGCTTCAGCACGCCCTCAACGCGGGACAGGAGATGTCGTCCGACCGCGAGTTTCATGTCTGTGGCGGTCGTGTCCACGTGCAGCATGCGCGTCAGATCAGTCAGCGCCTCTTTGACGCTCTGTCGCACGTACTCGTGCTCCCGCTGGTCTTTCTCGCTGTGAAGCAACTCGTTGCCCAGTGCATCATCGTCGCCGTCGGTGATGCCTCTGGCACCTGTTCCGGCAATCGCCTCGCTCTGAATGCGTCGCCCGTCCTGACGAAAGAGACGCTCGGGAGACGCGCCAAGAAACGTACCGTCGCCGTGGGAGAATAAGAAATGGTAACAGTTAGGCGTCGCTCCAAGCAGCTGAACCATCAGCGCAAATGGATCCAGGTTGGCGTCGAATTCGAACCTGGCCTTTCTGGCCAGCACGACCTTTGCCAGCGTCGTGCTTGAGAAGGCCTCCAGCGCCCACTCGATATCTCGCACCCAGTCACGATGCTCCGGCTCGTCCCGGCGCGACAGCGTTTGCGGCAGACCCGGCAAAGAATCTGCGGGTACTGAAAGCGCATCGATTTCGGACTGCAACGCCGTTCCGAGGGCCGACTCATCTGCGTGGATATTGCAGATTAGCAGGCTGGAATCGTCCAGCGTCCGAAGTTCAAATCGAGGAAGGACCAGTCGATAGGAGGGGAAAGCTTCCCAATCGCTGTCAGGAGTCGTCCTCTTCCCAAATCTGACGCCGCCAAAAAGGCGAACGCCCGCCGGAGCTCTGTCAAGAATGTCTCCTACATCTCTCCGCATCGACAGATAGTCGACGGACGACTCTCCTTCCACGGCAACAACCCGGCCGATTCCCGCTACGGCATCAGTCTCTGAGCGACCGGACCAGTAGAACCGGTCCGTACTGGATTGAGCTGCCAACCAGTGCAACGGATCCACACGCGGAATCCTCAAGATGACGCGACGGAAAGCCTCCTGCCCCACGCGATCGCGCGGCCTCGCTCTTCGCTCAAGTTCCAGACTCAGTTTGCTTCGGACGTCCGATCCGGAAACAAGTGTTTGCCGATCATCCATATGACGTGATCTCCTGCCTCCGACTACTTGCCGCCTGTAATTGATCGCACATCGTTCTCAATGTCGCGCACTGCCGAAGGGGATATCCCAAAGCGCAATGCATATTTGATGATCACCGCCCGGAGCACCTGGTCGGGTACCGCCATGCCATACAGGCGCCGGGCTGCTCGCTCCACGATTGGGCTCGTTAACCGGGACAGAAGAGACCACCGAAGCACCACAAAACCCCCGACGCCCACCCACAATTCCGCAAAACGTCCGCTCTGCGCCAGAAAGCTCAGCATCGCAATGAAATAGATTGCCTGAATCAATACACTGTCGAGTATGCGGACGACGGGCAACGCATGCAGGCTGACTCCGGACGGCGAAAGCACGGCCGTCGCGATGAAGACGGAAACCATTGCGGTGGCGCCCAGCCACGGCCCACCCTGTACCAACCCGAAGGGCAGGATCCACAACGACAGATCCATCGGCAAGCGTAACCATAGGTCAGAATCTCCCAGCAATCGAGCCAGAGGCACTCGTTCCATCAATCCCGGCGCATACTCTTCGAGCGAATGCTCCGTCGATCGGAACATCGTGCCGTGGCCGGTTACCATGAACCGCCCGGTATCCACGAACTCGGCCTCTTTTCTTTCGACCTTCCCAAACATGGCTCTCGGCTGCACTCGTCCTACGCAAATCGAGTTAACGACCCCGTAGAACTGTGGTTTCAGTTTTTATTGAAAGTTCGAGCGCGACGTGTCGCCCTTGAACAGCTCACCATGTGAGGAGCACGAGGGCCAGGCAGGCGAGCGCGAGCCCGAGCCAGTTCGAACGGGAAAGCATCTCCTTCCAGATCAACACTCCCAACAACGTACCTCCGACCAGGACTGCGACATGATTCACCGGGAAGACTAGCGTCCCGGGCAGTTCCGCGAGCGCCTGGAGAAAGAACTCCACGGAACCGTAATTCAAGAGACCGAGTGCCAGTCCGCCCGCAAGCGTGCGAATTGAAAGGGCGGACAACAGCCTTCGACGACTGCCTATCAAATAGCAGACTCCGGAGACGAAGGCACCTGCAAAGGCCACGAAAAGGTATGTGGACCGGCTTGCAAAATCGGCAAGATGTTCGTCATAGACCTTCAGTGTTGTGTCGGTGATACCGGCAACAAAGAAGAGAAGCGCCAGCATAGCGGCTGGATGCTTCGCTACTGTACGGCGATTTGGATCTGCCGGCGGAAGTGCCATCAGGCCAAACGCGCCGACGGCCACGACCATGCCGGGAAGTTGCAGCGTCGTCGGCAACTCGTTCCAGATCACCCAGGAAGCAACGAACGGAATAAGTACCGCAATCCTCATGGTGGCCGCCGACAGCGCGAGACCCACCCGATCAATCGCTGCGGCGTACAGTCCGAAGCCCACAACGAACAGCACGCCGTTCACGAGTCCTACCGTAATCAGCAGGGATATGTCGGACGCACGACCGTCGAGAGCGACGTCGGGGCCGATGCCGAGTGCCAACAGCATCGCCACGAAATAGTTTACTGTAAGCAACCCGAGCCGGTCTATGCCGACGCGCCGTGCGAGCTTGAAGATCACACCGATGGCGAGGCTGCAGACGACGGCGAGCGCCAGGTAGACCATGGGAGGCTCGCCGCCCAGAGAGGAACTCGTCGGGTCCCGGGCGTGCTAGTTGTTTACGAGGTAGTTGAAGTAGCGCAGCGACGTCGGCGACCATTGCACGTCGCGCAGCGTGAGATTCGCTGGGGGATGCAGATGGGGTTTCACTCTTCCCGTCGTATCCGCCCGGATCTCATCATATTGGACCGTCGCAAAGAAATCCGGAGCGCGCTGGGACTCCCTGAATTCCGACAGCAAAACACGATATCGCACCGTGAGGTGCGACGGTTCCAGCGTCACAATCTTCTCATTCGATGGGGCGCCTTCGATGATGACCTCCACTTCACGCGTTGCGCCCGTGAACTCCCGCGACACGGCAATCGCCGTCGTCCGGTCAAGCTCTCGATCCAAAAGTTGACTGAGGGAATCAACCAGTGAGACAGATGCGGCAACAGAGTCTGTCAGATCTGGAGCGCGAAAAACCTCGGTTGGCCACTCGGTCAGATTCTCGACGATGGATCTTGCACCCGAGACACGAACAGAATCGGGCACAGCGCGTGGAGGAGCGAGCAGGCTGTGCGTCTCCGGGGTGGTCACGTCGAATAATAGCAGCACCGGAATCTTTCTCGTAATTCGCTCTTCGGTTCGCGCCGCGAACGTCCGTGGCGAAACGGTCTCGATGCGAAGGTTCTTTGGCAGTTCCGGCGGAGTCGACTCCAGATCCACGACCCCTTGCGAGGCGTCCAACGGATATGCGGGACGATTATAGTAGAGTCGAAACAATGACAGACCTTCCCCCTGCACCTGAACGCGGACGGTTTGGGGCGGAACCTGCGTAAGTGCCCGGTCGGTCGGAAGATTTACGACGACCGCGGGCAGATCCACGACCAGACTGTAGTTCTTCTGCATCGAGAATACGAACCAGAGCAGAGCCGACACCAGAACGCTGACGGCTATGGCAATCCCGCGATGACTTGTCGAGAATTGATCGTAGCCCTGATGCTTTGGGTTGCGTTCGACAATTGAACGCAATCGCCCCCAGAACACTGGGCCTGAGGTGCTATCGTCGGAGTTGGGCACGCTCTTTCCGATCGTCCGTTGGTTGTGGGTCTAACCGTATCAGAGGAATGCCGGTGACGACCTTTTGTTCGGAATGGACGGTTCAGCCAAGGCTCCTGAACGCGTCGAGAAGCTGTTTCTTGTTTGCTCTGGCTATCTCTCGGCCATGAATCGGGAATCCGCTTGTCTGCCGCGCAAGTTGGCGCAGCTCGCGCACTGTAAGGGACTCCAGATCTTGCGTATCGGCTGCAGCGGGCCGAGGTGAGGCTCGTTGCGAACGGACTGTGCGAGCGGCGGATTTGCGAGCGGCGCCACCTTTCGGCCTCGCCGGCGTCAAGAACGACTCGCTGTCAACAACGGAATACGTTTCTTCAGCAGGGCGCGGGATGACGTGGGCGGAGACCAGGTCGCCGACTCGCGATGCAGCGGCTGCTCCGGCATCGACCGCCGCCTGGACGGCCGCAGTCTCACCAACGGCATGGACTGTCATCAGCGCCGCGACGGTTTGCTCGATCCCGAGTATGGTCACTTCTGCTGCCTTGACCATCGCGTCCGCGGCTTCGATAGCCGCAATGAGACCACGGGTCTCGACCATACCAAGTGCTTTGTCTGCGTAGTCTAGCATTCACTGACGACCGTAGACTTGTGTTCGCCCGACGCCTTCTCCCGGATTCATGTCATGAACCCGGGTTCGTTGCGCCGTGCCACGCGTTGCCCAGGTCGAGGTCAATCCGCCCGCGTCGGCAGGATCAACTCGACATCTGAGTGGGGCCGTGGAATGACGTGTACGGAAATCAGCTCGCCGACTCGTTCGGCTGCCGCCGCCCCTGCGTCGGTTGCGGCTTTGACCGCGCCCACGTCACCGCGGACCATCACGGTCACATAGCCGCCCCCAATCTTCTCCTTGCCCACCAGTCGAACACGCGCAGCCTTGACCATAGCGTCAGCCGCCTCGATGGCTCCAACCAGGCCGCGGGTTTCTACCATTCCGAGGGCGATTCCGTAATCTTCTGCCATTTGAAGAGGGATCGATTTGAGTGAAGAACCAGTCAGCGCTTTTCAGGGAAACTCGACTGGCCGCAGAGCCCGCTAAGGGCGTGCTCCCGCGTGCTACATCGTCGAATATAGACGGGGGTTTTGCGATTGTCAACCAGAGCGGGAGCAACTCACGTACCATCCATACGACCACCCGGGCGCAGGAATCGCAGTCCGCGCGCGAAGTCCTCCATTCGGAACGCGCGCGTGAGCAGAATCAGCGGGAAGTACATGCCGATAAGGAGCAGGCGGACGGAGAGACGAATAACAACAGATGCCGAATCTAACTGAGCACTGGCCGCCCAGAGCACGATCACAGAAATCGCTACCGCAGCAATGATTCGGATATCAAAATCGATGGAACTGAGCCGTTCGGACACCCGCAGCGTCCAGAATGCCAGTGCCGCAAACGAAATGGTCGTTGCGAGCGCTGCTCCGAGTGCTCCGAACCGGGGAATCAGTATCAGGTTGAGCACCAGATTGAAGATCGCGGCGCCGAGCACGTAGCGGGCAATCATGCGCGTACGGTTCAGGCCATACAGCACGTTGACAGCCACGTGGTACATGCCGTAAAACCAGAACCCAGCCGCCACCGGCAACACCACCTGGTCGATACCGAGGTAGAACCGGTCCACACCTAGCGACTGAACCAGAATAAGCATGGCATCGTCGGCCAGGATCGACAGTGCAAGAACGAACCAACCCGTCCACACGGCATAGTGCCGCAGAGCCGCACGGTGCATATCGAATCGACCCTCGTCGAATTGCCGGAGGCCGATCACGGCGAACGCCAGCTGAAAACTCTGCACAAATACGAGATTCACGATGCCGCCGACACGCGATCCGAAATCATACAGCCCAACCGTCGCTGTTTCACTGAGCCATTTCAGCATGTACCGGTCGCCGACGTTGAGCAGCCAGGCCGACAGACTCGCCACGACAAGTGGCGCACCGAACCGGACGAGAGGCCGAACGACGGACGGGTCCAGGCGGAGGCTGATCCGCGGAAGCATCATCAGCGCCGATGATGTGGCGGAGAACGCCCCGGCCACAACGTACGCCAGGACGGCGCCCCGCAGCCCCAGTCCACGCTCCACCATGAACAGATAGGCGGCTCCAAAGAGAACCAGCATTTCACCGACAATCAGCACCGCGTATTGTCCCGGCCGATCCGTGACCCGGAGGTGCATAAACGATACGCTGCCAATCACCTTCAGCGTCGCATAAACGAGGATCCAGCCTATCAACGAACGAGACGACTCCGAGTCGAGCAGGAATCGTCCAAGCCAGTCCCCCCACAGCAGGTACACAACCGACGCGAATGCAATCGCCAGCACCGCCGAGGCCACGAGTGCGGTAAACGGCAGTTGCGACCGGCTGCCCTCGTACGCCGGATCGGAATGGAATCGAAGAAGCCCGGTCGAGATACCAATACCGAACGTGAGGATGCACAGCTGGGCGGTCACGAGAAGGAGCGCTAGATAGCCATACTCCGACAGGGACAGATACGTCGGATTCAGCAGAATCGGAGCCAACAGCAGACCTGCCGCCTTGACGGCAACATTTCCGATCGAATAGATGCCGCTCTGACGCACGACACGGCGTGCCGGACTGTCGACTTCGCTGCCTGCTCGATGGCTCACACGTTATCCCTCCGACTCATCGTGGCGGGCAGCGCGCTGGAAGAAAACAAAGCCTCGTACGCGTCAACCAGTGCGCGTGACGTGGTCTTCCAGTTGTACTTGCGAATCACCGCCTCACGGCCCTCCTTCCCCATCGCGGACCAGTCATCCGGCCGCGCCAGAAGATCGATGGCCTTCGCGGCCAGGGACGCCGGGTTTCCGGCTTCGAATACACTCCCACATCCAGTCTCCCTCACGATCCGGGCGAGTGGCCGGCAGTCTGAAGTTAAGACCGGACGGCTGCAGTACATGTACTGAAAGAGCTTGTGAGGAATGGTCGCATCCGTATGCGGGGTCCGGAGGTGCGGAATAAGACATATGTCAGCGGATTCGATCAGGCTTTTGACTTTCTCGAGGGGTTGCCACCCATGAAACGTCACGTGGTCTCCCAGGCCGAGCTCGCCACATCGGGCCTCCAGTGCGTTCCGCGTTCTCCCATCGCCCGCCAACTGAAGTCTGACCGTAGGGTTGGCCTTGATGATCGCCGGCATCGCGTCCACGACGGTCCGCAGTCCGCGATGACGATCAATGCCACCGGCATAGGCCAGGTGGATCAGACCATCTTCACTGCGATCATACCGTGCACCGGCACCCAATGACTCGAAGTGATCTATGTCCAGTGTATTCGGCACCAGCACCAGTCGATCCTCGGCCACTCCGTTCTCGACATTCCGCTCTGCCGCTTCCTCGATTACAACGACGAGACGATCCACCTCCTGCGTCCATTTCTTCTCCAGTCGTTCCCATTTCCGATAGCTGATCAGGAACCGGGCGGGAAACCGGTTGCTCCATTCATAGCCGCGCAGCGCTTCAACCCAGTTCTCGTGCAAGTCCCCGACGACTGGCAGCTGCAGCTTTCTGGCCGCCCTCAGCGCACCTCCGAACAGGTACAGATCATGCACGTGGATCGCGTCAAAAGGATGCGTTCGATTCAGGCCACGGATCCTGTGCTCGAGATAGAGTGAATACGCCGGAATCGTTCCCGCGAGACCGCGCAGCTTGTTTCGCACGGCCGCGGGAAGTTTGTCACGGAATATCTGAATGCCACGATAGTCCTCCATTTCTGGACGCACGTCCGGACCGATCGCAAGAAGACTCACGGCAAAGCCGGCCTCAATGAGCGTGCGCGCCTCGTTCTCAACCCGGACGTCCTCCGGAAATGAGTGGTCGAGCACCATCAATATCTGTTTGGCGTCACTTCTCATCGAGACCGGAAGTCGTGTGGTCGCGAACAGCCTCGACCGCGTAGTACCGGTTCGCAAAGCGCCTCAGCAGCGGTCGAAAGCCCAGTTGTCCCGTGGGACTCGTCCACTTCTGGCGTCGCACCACGGTCCAGCCCGCCTTCTGGAGGAGCCAGTCGAACTGCCAATCCTCAAACTCGTGGTAGTGCCTGTCCCACTCGTCCGTCGGGTTTCGATAGGCCGACGCGAACCAGAGGCGCAGCGGCACGGTCGCAAAAAGGCGGTCGGCCGGCAGTGCACGCAGTACGTTGTACGGAGCCACGAGGTGCTCGAGAATTTCGAAGGCCGTCACAAAATCGACCTCGTGCCCCTTGACCGAATGCGGGTGCAGATCCAGATCTTTATCTGTATGGTGGACGACGAACCCTTGTCCGGCAACCCGGTCGGCCAACGGATTGGGTGCGCCCAGATCAAGAACCTGTCCCGGAGGGACGGCAGTCTCGAGAAGAAATGCCAGTGTTCGCGAGTAGCGATTCTCCAGAGCACGGGTTGGTCGAGGTCTGTATGGTTCACTCATGTGGATCCCGGTCGCGTATGAGTCGATCGCGAACCGCCTCGGCAACATATTGTGCCGCCTTCCCATCACCGTACGGTGAGTCCGGTTCCGTCAAGGGCGCGGTGGCGAGGGCTTCATACACAGTACTTAAGTCATTGCCCGCCAATACGTTCCAACCACCTTCCAGCGTCTCCACCCACTCGGTTTCATTGCGAAGCGTGACACACGGCGTGCGCGACCAGAACGCCTCCTTCTGCAGGCCGCCGGAGTCTGTGAGCACCGCCGAAGCACCATCAAGCAGCGACAACACAGCAAGATATCCGCACGGATCAATCGGCAGGATGTTAGCGCCCAGGGCTAATTCGTATTGCTTCATGAGCACAGCCGCCCGTGGATGTACCGGCCAGACGACCGGCTGGTTCACGTTATCAAAGACGGTGAGGATTTGTGCGAGGCGTTCGCGGTCGTTTGTGTTCTCCGCTCGATGAACAGTGGCAAGATAGTACTCACCCTTTCGAAACGGGATCACATCGGAGATTGGATGATTCGTCAGCGCCACTGGACGAAATCTCAACAGCGCATCGTACATCACGTCGCCCGTGTTAACGACTCCGTCGACAATTCCTTCGTTCGCCAGGTTCTCCACTGCCGTACGCGACGGGCAGAACAGCATTGACGCCAACCGGTCGGTCGCGATCCGGTTGATTTCTTCCGGCATCTGGCGATTGAAAGACCGGAGGCCCGCCTCCACATGCACGATCGGCACGTGGAGTTTCGCGGCAACCAGGGCGGCAGCGAGTGTGCTGTTCGTATCTCCGTAGACCAGAAGCGCGTCGTACGGCTTTGCATTGATGAGATACGCCTCAAGCCGCACCATGATATCGCCCGTCTGGCGAGCATGCGTTCCCGAACCTGCGCCAAGATTCACGATCGGCTCGGAGATTCCCATCTCCTCGAAAAAAATCGCGCTCAAAGCCACGTCGTAATGCTGCCCCGTGTGCACCACGTCCTCGGATATTCCAGCTTCGGCGAGCGCGGGACTGACGACTGATGCCTTGACGAATTGTGGTCGGGCGCCGACGACTGTGCAGATTCTATTCAATCGTGCCTCCCGTCGAGACGCGGTGCAACAACTTCGCCAGCGCCGACGCCTGCGCAGGACGGGCATACAGCTGAATTCCCGCTGGGTCCGCTCCGGTATTCGGCTCTCCCCGACTGAACGCACCATACTGCTCGGCGAGGTATGCATGCACGCCCTTCGAATCGCCGTGAGCAAACATGCGGCCTCCGCTGCAGTCGCTAAGAATCGCTCCGGCGTCCCCGTCCGGCGGGCCGATCGCAAGTGTCGGCCGACCTGACGCCAGGTATTCGAACAACTTGCCGGTGACGATTTCGTGCGAAGACGCACCGTCGGGGATTACGAGAAGCAACAGGGATGAGTCTTGCATGAGTGCGACGGCACGATCATGATCCACGTACGGCAGTATTCGCACGGTGTTATCCAGTCCGTGCTCGCGAATCGACATGAGGATCTCGGCATCAACATGGCCAATCAACTCGACCGCCACGTCCCCGGGGCTCTTCGATACAAGTAGCTGAAGCTGGCGCCAGACACTCTTCGGGTTCTGTGTGCGTGAAAGCGTGCCGATATGCCGAATGACAAATCGCTTGTTTGCCTGAGCCGGCACGTCCCGAAAGTCGTCCGGATCAAAGCCGTTCGGCAGATACGTGTATTCGCGGCTTACGCGCTTGCTCAGGTTCGTCACCATGCTGCGACTCACGACGGTGACTGCGTCCGCCTCCGTCAGAACGGATCTCTCGAAGCGCTGGTCGCGAGCGGCCGCCAGCCGGGTCATCGGCAGTTGCGGATAGTAGTAGATGCCGGTCCACGGATCCCGCATATCCGCTACCCAGGGCACACCCCACTTGCGCGCCAGTGAGCGACCCACGAGATGGGTCGAGTGCGGCGGACCCGTCGTCAGCACCGCATCGAACGGATCCGTACGATGAAGCATGTTTGCTTCCCGGCGCGCAAACGGAACCCAACCGTATCGAGCGTCCGGCGTGAACAGATTGGCACGAATCCAGAGCCCCGCTCGCTGGCGAAGCCCGGCCGACTCCTCCCTGACGAAGGCCACACCCACCGTGTCATCCTTCGGACGTCCGAGCAGTCGGGCATATGACGCGTACGGATCCCACGAGCGCGTCTTGAGCACGACCAGGGAACCAGGTACGTCTGCCGCGAGCGTGTCGTCCAGGTCGGGGTACGATGCGTACCGCGGATCTACCGTAAGTACCGTGGGTGCCCAGCCATTCTCCGGCAGGTATTTCGCAAACTTGAGGGTCCGCTGAACACCCGGTCCTCCCGACGGAGGAAAATAGTAGCTGATAAAAAGCAACCGCTTCACGAAGGCGACTCCCCGGCCGTATCCTCACCAACATCAGCAGGCCGTCGTCGAATGTGAATCCAGCCCAGAATCAGAAGCAGCCCGTACGTCACGAGTGTCGAAGCCGCCGATATCCAGATTCCGATTCGATGGCTGGCCGGCTCGAAAGCGAAAAGGACTTCGTGATCGCCGGGCGGGACCGTGACACCACGCAATAGGTAGTTCACGCGATGGATGTGCGTCGGGTCCCCGTCAATCGTGGCTTTCCAGCCCGCCGGGTAGTAGACCTCGCTGAGCACAAGCAGTCGCTTTCGTTGTGTGTTGACACGGACGGCGATCCTGCGCGGGCCATACGATTCGACCACGGCTGTGGGGACATCGGCGGAGTCCCGGCCACTCGCCGGTATGTCCAGCGTCTCCTCTACCAACGCAACACTCGCCGGTTCGAAATCTGGAGCATTCAATGCGCTCCAGACGTCATCCGACAGCGGCGTAACGGCTAGCGAGTCAACGAAATACGCTCGCGGCAACGCATCGCTTAACTCGTAAACCGAAAACCCGGTCTGTTCATCTTCGAACACTGCGGCGGAAGCACCGATCGGACTGCGGGAGACCACAAACCGGGTGTTCATCATCCGAAGTGCCGCAACGTTCAGCCTGCCCTCCGGCGTGACAAGGATGTTCTCCAGGAAATCCTGATACAGACGGAGCTTGGCCCCGTGGTAGCCGCTCAGCGATTCGTAGAAATAAGACGGGCGTGCAGTCTGCGTCGGCGCGCCCTCGAGGGAAAGCACGCGAAACCGGTCGGACGACGCATCGGCCCTCTGTTTGATGTAACGATCAAACGCGAACTCCGGTATCGACTCCACAACGTCGGAGCTTCCTGTCATTCGATCCGAATTGAAATAGCGACGATCGACGGTCCACAGATCGATCAGGACGAGTAACGTGACTGCAATCTGCAAGACGGGCGCACCGAACCGGCCATTTCTGAAGAGCAGATAAAGGCCACCGGCCACGAGCAAGAAGATGAAAGAGCGCCAGGCGTCCGTCGCCAGTTTCTCCTGACGTCCGGTGCGGGCCTCGTCCATCACCTGTTCGGCCGCCTGGGCGACGCGCGGATCACTTTCGGACACGTTATTCGATCGAGCGATCTGCTGCGCGATGATTGAACGTTCGCCGGGTCTCTCGAAACTGAGGACGGCATCGCCGGCCAGCCCCAGAACCAACAGACCGCCGATCAGCGCCAGATAACCGATCGCAATGGGTGACCGCACGGTTACCGCCTTGAGCGGATCGCGGACGATGGAGTCGACTCCCGCTCCGGCCAGAACGGCGACAACAAGCGCGACCGCCGCAAGCCACGTCTCCGGGACGCGAAACGCGGAGAACAGGGGAAAGAAATTGAACATCGCCCGGTTCAGAATGGCAAGATTGGATCCGAGCGAGAACAAGATCATGATCACCGCAGCCACACCCAGCGATCGCACCCACGCTTCGCGGCGACGCACTACGGCTACGGCCGCCAGAAAGAGTACGATTGCCGTCAAGTAATGTGGCCCACCCGTAAACGTCTTTGGTCCCCAGTACAATTCAGAACCGCCGAAGGCGTCGGCAACGGCCAGCGTGAGCAATTCCGCCACACCCTGGCTCCATCCCATCGCGTAGTCCCACGAGAGGCCTCCGGCCGCACCACCCGGAGCCGAGCCGCGGATCGTGTATGCCTTGTATTCGAATTGCGCGAGGTAGGGCTGGGCAACCATGAGGCCGGCAAATACGCCGCCCAAGACGAGAGATGCCGACACCCGCCCGAACCGTGACAGCTGGCCGCTTCTGTAGGCCGCGACTCCCTCGGCTACCCACCAGATCAAGACCACAAATAGCACGTAATACGTAATCTGAAAATGACCCGCTCGGAGGTTGACGGCCAACGCCACGGCGAACAACGCGGAAGCGAGAACACCCGGTCGCCGGAGTGCGAACGCAAACGCCAGAAGGAGCCACGGAGCGAAGCACAACGAAACGAATTTCGAATTGTGGCCCGTAGCCAGGAGAATTGGCAAATACGTCGTGAGTCCGAACGCAACGGCCGTCAGCACCCCGGCAAGGCGATTGCGCGTCAGGAAGAATACGAGCAAGTACATCCCGGCGAGCAGCACGATGAAATGCGAGCTTGGCCACATGACCCTTCGGACAAACCCGATCAGGGTATCGAGCTGAGGAACCGCGGCAACATAGCGGATCATGTAGGCCGGCATCCCTCCGAACACGTTGGTTGCCCAGAGCGCTGCTTCGCCGGTGGCCTCCTCGTACTCGATTACCGAGTTGGCGGTGGCGCGCCAGTTGACCGTGTCAGAGCCCGCAAGGGACTTCCCACCAAAATGCAGCGATGAAAAGAACGACAGTGAGACGAGCACGAGGAACCCAAGGCACAGGGCATGCTGAGCTCGCCCGGAAAGCCGGTCCCAGCCCGACGGCGGAGTTTCAACTTGCACTTTTCGTTCCCGACTCGGGCGGTTCTTTCGCCGACTCATCCTTGCTGCCTGTCCGCTTTTGTTGGGAAGACCGACATCAGTCGATCACTTTGGGAACACGAAAGAACTCCGAGTCCGCGTCCGGCGCATTTGACAGGGCGACGGGGCGCGTGATTCGCGTCGTCGCCACGTCCGGCCTGACCACATTGTAGAGATCTAATACGTGCGACATCGGCTCGACGTCCGACACGTCGAGTTCTTCGAGCTTTTCCACGTAGTCCAGAATCCTTGTAAGCTGAAGCGCCATTTCCTGTTCTTCATCCAGCGAGAACTCGAGTCGCGCCAGAGAAGCTATGTGTCGGACTTGCTCGAGGGAAACTTTCACAGTTGGATCGGTTTCGATGGGGGCTCAAGATAAGGCCCCGTCGTCTGAGATTTCAGACGGGCGACGCCGTCCGGTGCTGCTGATACGCCGTCTCATGCCGGCAGCTCAGATGCGATGGTCGCACTGACCGTCTCTATAAACGGCGTGAGTTCGGCTCGCGTCTTTCCCGCCACGTCTACAGGCGGATGGACAACGATACGGACCCGACCAGGCCGTGACGCGACTCTGGTCTCGTTCATGAGCCGATATGCATCAACGATTGTGATCGGCACCATCGGCACTGCCGCCTCCGCTGCGAGCGAGAACGCACTCTTCTTGAGGGGATGCAATATGGGCCCGTAAGTACGAAGTCCTTCCGGAAAAATGATTACGGAGCGCCCCTCTCGAATCTGGCGCCCTGCGCGCTTCAGGCTCTCATGAGAACGACGGGTATCCGATCCGCCGACGAATACGGAGGGGGACATCCTCAAAGCAGTTCCAAGAAAAGGGATCGGCTCAAGCTCCGCCTTCGCCACAAAACCGAAGGGCAGCGGCAGAATACTCGCCAGGATGGCTATATCAAGCAGATTCTGGTGGTTTGCGGCAAAAACGTACGATTGCTCCAGGTCGAGTGTCGTGCGCCACTCTGTTTTTACCCGAACGCCGAATCCGAGCAGAAGGGACCGACCCCACCAGCCTGCCCAGAAGCCGAAAACATCCTGATTCCTGGTCACGACCTGCGCAATTCCATACGCAAACGCGAAGAAGACAGTCATCAGCACCGCCCACAGGTAACCAAGAACGAACCAGAGACGATTTAAAACCGACCAAGCAGGTTCGATTGCTTCTTCCGCGGCAAGCACGATATCCTTAGAAGTGTATGACTCGGACGACAGCGGCATCTTTACTGGTTTCAGGTAATATCATACTCACGAGGCGTTTTCATGCGATGGTACCTGGCCTGTCTCGCGACCACATTGATTCTGGTTCTGTTTCCTCCGGCGCGAGCGGCCGGACAGACAATCGAGCCCGGAATACACGTCGGATTGGCTGCCGCAACCTTCAGCGGTAAAGCAAATACGGATTTCGGCTTTCGAGGGTCCTTCGGTGCGGGCATATCGGTCGGACTGGACTTCGGTAACGGATTCCTGCTTCAGCCGGAGGTACGATACGTGGCAAAAGGCGGCAAGAGCGACGAAGCTTTTGTTGATGGCTCTCCTGGAGCACTCAACGTAAAGTCTACGATTTCATACCTGGAGTTCCCGGTACTGCTGGCATACCGCTTCGAGACGCGGGGAGCCGTTCACCCGAAGGTGTTTCTCGGACCTTTCGTTGCTCGAAAACTCGACTCGACCATCGAGTGGCAACTGGCTAGCGGAGGCGCAAAGTTGCGTGACTCCGACGATTCCATTGTCTCGACGGATTACGGGTTCGTGGTCGGGGCTGGACTTGAGATCGACGTCATGGGAGAAAGGCTTGTCGCGGCCACCAGGGCCACGTTCGGCAGAAAGGATGTTCGCGACCTGGCCGAGGCGCCGTTGCATAACACCGGGCTCGAGTTCTCCCTTGGACTTGTGCTTCGATAGGCACTTACTCTTGCCGGTTCTCGTCGCGGCACTTCACCGTTCAGTCCGGCAGCAGACGCCGCTGAGTCAGGTCCGCCTCCTCCGCCATCAGTTCGCTGGCGAGGTTGATGTAGAGCCGCGACGCCAGTTCGGCTGCCGTCTCGACAGCCACGTCCATGTAGGCACCGGCCGACACCGACGGTTTGATCTGACGTCGGCCGGGCGGCAAACGAGGATCAGACGGACGCAGGATCACGGTGTCCGGGAGGCCTGGCGGGCGACGGGAAAGAACCGGAAAAATGGGAACGTGTCCGCCATCGGCCTTCTGAGTTGGCAATTCGCCGACGACGCTTTTGCCGGCATACACGAGCGACCGGATTTTCTGTCCATACCAGAGAGGCGCCGCCAGAAGTGCTCTTAGTCCTGAGGCATCTACCGTTCCCCCCGACACGAATGCCACGATGAGGGTCCTCTCCGGAATTCCGGCGTAACGCGAGAACTGACTGAGTTGCCGAACGACTTCCAGCGAAGCGACAACCTCCACGCCGATGTTTCCGACATCGAGCGCCGGCACGCCGGCGAAGCTCCCGACTGCATCCAGAGATGTACAGAGGATGACCGCCTCGGACGAAAGCTCCGGGTGCTTGCCGGGGACGTAACCGACGATGTTGATTCCTGCGGCCATTCTGCTCCAGGCAGACACGATTTCAACGCGAACGGATCGACTCAACAGGTGGCGCGTCGGAGCGTCGGGATCCGGTAGGCTTCCCCGCAGCAGCGTCCGTACGACTCGGGGCGTGACATGGAGCATTCCATGGCCTTCCCACTGCTTGCTCGAGGGTCTGGGCTCCAGCCGACTCTGGAAGATTATCAGATCAATACTCGAGGAGCGCAGCGTCGCCTCGATTTCGGGTGTGACATCGCCAATCCAGAGCAGCGCTGAACCGGACTCACGGGATGCCCCCTCCGCGTCGTTGAGCCACAGCGAACGTATCACGCCGTCAAATGCCGCCGACCGCCCGTCCGGCAGCACGTCAAGACCCGTGATGAAGTCCAGGCTGTCGGAACCCTCGAAACGCAGACGCGCACCGGACACGACGTTTCGAGGTGAGCTGTGTATGATACGGAAGCCGCTCTCGAGTGCCGGCTGAAGGCGATACTCACGAAGCCGTCGTGCAACGTAGGCCGCGGCAACATTGTACCCCACGGACATGTCTGCCCGGCCCCGAACGGCCTCACTGTTCAGGAAGGAGAGATCTTCCGCCATCGTATGCTCGCTCCAGGCGGGGCTGCCGGGGGTTGACACCGGCCGCGCATCCGGCACCGTCAGCGCGGAGCATGCCGCGAACGACAACAACAGTAGCGGCAGGACCGCTACCAGAACCGGGTGCCATGAACGAAAAATCACTTTCGAGGATCAAGCTTGATGTGATGCGGAATGACAAGATATCAACCACCAGTCGGTAAAGGCAGAATGGTCGGAATCACTCCGCATCGAAGCCGTGAAAACATCCGCGACAGGCACAAAAAAAGGGAGCGACCGAAGGCCGCCCCCTTTCTTCCGAGGTAGTGTGGTCGAGCTACTGATCCACTTCTCTGAATCGTGTTGGCTGCTGCGTACTTGCACCTACGTTTCGATTGAAGCGCTGGAGCATCTCTTCCTTCTTGCGACGCGTCTGCTCGAGCAAGTCGACCTGTCCGCGACGGCGCGAACGTGTATCCAGCGGATCGACTAGTTCGGCCTGCAATACGATCAGAAGTTCCTTCTGGTTGGTCGAGCGCTGTGTCTTTCCGAAGAGATAACGCAGTCCGAAGAACCACGGCGGCAGATCCTTCAGGAACGGCACACCGGCCCGGGAACGGGTCTCCTCAGTTGAGTAGAGACCACCGATTACGGTCTGCTCGCCGTCAAGCAAAAGGACCTGAGTATTGGCCGTGTTCCGGTCAATGATCAGTCCCGCAAGAGACGGACGGCTACCGGACTTCTCCACCTTCACATCCAGATGGACGAACTCGAGCATCGGAGAGCCGGCCGTATCCGCAACCGCCTCCTTGATGAGAGTCGGAGTCACATCGATGATGATGCCCGTCGAGAAGAACTGTGTGACCGTGTTGCCTGCAAAATCGCGAACCTGTACAGGCACATCGGAACCGATCTGGATCGTTCCCTTCTCTCCGCTCTGCACGGTGACCTGGGGCTGTGCGATCGTCTCACCGACTCCTTCGGTCTCTGCAAACTGCAGGAACTGCTTGAGGTCGGAGAACGCGATCTCTTCCGGGGCACGGATAATGTCATCGACGCCGTCAAAAATGTCTTCCGTCTTCAGGAAGAACTCGACGCGCGAACCACTCTGCTGTCCACCGCCACTGGATCCACCTGAGCCACCCTGGCCGCTGCCACCGCGACTGCCTACGAAGACGCTCCAGTTCAAACCCGTGTCACGCACTTTCGAGTGGTTGAGCTCGAAGAGGACAGCGTTGATCTGAATCTCGCGGGTGTTCTTGTTCGCAGGAAGAAGCTCGCCGCGACCCTGGAGGGCGGGTGTCCCTGCCCCCACGGCTCCGACTTCACCTACAGGAGCCTGCTCCACGATGAAGAAGCGATCCGTCTCACGATAGATCAGACCGTTGAACTGGAGAACGAGTTCGAATGCATCCAGAAAGTGCATGCTCGCAATGGAGACCCCGATAGGGTTCGAACGACCTTCCGGATCAACGACCTGCTTGCCGGTTACCCGCTGGAAAATCGGATCGACAAACTCCAGGAATCGGTCAAAAGGAGTTGATGGAAGGAACGAAACGAGTTGATCCGGTGGAATGTAGGCGCGAATCTGCCGCTGGGGCGGTCGATCCTGTGCACCGGCAAGCTGCGGAAGGCCGGCCGACAGCGCAACTACAACCATGCTGAGCATGGTCAACTTCATTTGAGCTGAGGCGATCTTAAACTTCATGGTACTTACTCCAGAACGCACTT
>JABDKH010000051.1 GCA_013002345.1 Rhodothermales bacterium | reverse complement strand
GCCTCATCCATCATGCGACGCAGATTGCGCAGATGGGAGCTGAAGGTCGAGAGATCGTGCTCGATCGACTGCTCGTCGCCGATATCTACCAGTATCTTGGAATAGACAGGGAGATCGGTGGCTTCGTCGGCCGGAATGGGGATCCCGTGGCTGATCATCAGCCCGAAGAGTCCGACCGTCGCAAGTGCAACCGTCTTCCCTCCGGCATTGGGACCCGTGATCAAGACCGTGCGGCTGTCCGCCGAAAGATCCATCGTGAGCGGCACGACCGATCGCGCGCTTGCTAGATCCGAGTCGGCCAGGAATCGGAGCACGAGAGCGGGGTTGCGCGCCTCTACGATCGACAGGCGCACACCCTGGTTGAGGTGGGGCACTACGCCGTCGAGCTTGTTAGCGGTTCGTGCCTTCGCGCGCGCCACGTCGAACGCGGCCAGAACGTCCACCGCGTCCGCGAACTCACCGAGGCGACTGCGAATGGCGTCGGCGATCGATATCAGGATGAGCCGGATCTCCCGACGTTCCTCAGCCTGCAGCTCGCGAAGTTCGTTGTTCAGCTCGAGACAACTCGCCGGCTCGATATACACGGTCTGGCCCGTCCCGCTGGCATCCTGCACGAAGCCGCGCACCTTTCGTTTGGCCTCGGCGCGGATGGGGATCACCATCCGACCGTTCCGAATGGTAGGCTGTTCTTCCGTGGCGAACCCCGATGCAATTGCGGAGCGAAGCTCTTCGTTCAGAGACTTGCGCAGGTCGCGCTCACGCGAGACCATCGACCTCCGAATCCTCTGGAGCTCAGACGAAGCAGAATCCTTGATCCCGCCATCGCGATCAATCGACACCGATATCAGGCCTTCGACCTCACCGAAGTCCGCTAGCGGAGCCAGCATGGACGACGCCGCGGGGTACTTCTGTTGCCGATTCGCGAAATACGATCGAACTCGTTGCGACGAGGCCACGAACGCCGACAGATCGAGCAGTTGTTCTCCGTCCGCCAGGCTGCCGGCAGGTCTCAGCTGCTTGATCAGCGCGCCAATGTCCGGGAGTTCGGTCCAGTCGAGGGGGTCGTCAAATCGCAGCATCTGCTGGATCTCCTCGACGCACCCCAGCATGGACCTGATATCATCTTCGGTGTCGGCCGGTGATTCATCTTCAAAACACCGCCGTCCAGCGTCCGACGCCAGGTGCGAGGCGACGTCGTCCATGACGATCTGGAATCCCAGCTTGTCCGGAGCGGATTCAGGATAAACGAGCATGACGAGCCGGCCCCGAACCGGATACGGCGAACCCGATCAGACGCCGTCCAGCGTTGAGTGGTCGCCGATATTAGCCCGGACGGACTGATTTCGAACCTCGGCATACTGGCCGACAATCGAGTCCTCAAGCCGAGAATGTTGCACCACGCCGTTAGCAAATACGATGGTGTTGGTCAGAACGGAGTCCTCCACCACGGCTCCCGCCTCGATAGAGACGTTGGGGCCAATAACGGATCGGCTGACCCGTGCTCCGGCCGCCACGTAGGCGGGCTCGATAACGGTGCACGACTCGACGTCGCCCTGGAGTCCGTCCTGCTCCTTCGCGAGAATCCGCCAGGTCGTTTCCTTCAAGGCTGGAATGGTCCCGCAATCGAGCCACTCCGTCACCGATGCGGTACGAAAGACCTTTTCCTCTTTCAGCATGTCATCCAGCGCGTCCGTGAGCTCGTACTCGCCTCGACCGCTCTTGCGACCGTCCTTGATCATCGCGGCCAGCACCCGATTCAAGACGCCAAGATCGGCGACATAGTAGATCCCGATGAGCGCCTCATTCGAAATGAGTTCTCTGGGCTTCTCTACGAAACGGACGATTCGTTCGCCTTCGCGGACTGCAACGCCGAATCGGCTCGGGTCGTCCACAATCTTGACCCAGGCAATCACATCGGCGTCGCCCAGGTCCGAGAGGGGCTCCATGTCGAAGACGGTATCTGCAAATACGATCACACCGCTTCCCGACAGGTATTCCGTGGCAGCGTAGACCGCGTGACCGGTGCCGAGGGCCTCATGCTGAATCGGGAACGATGCCTTCATTCCGCGCTCTTTACAGATCTGGCGAAGCTGCTCTCGAATCGACTCACTGAAATCCGGTCCGAGAACAAAGACCCCTTCGCTGATCGGCTCGGGCAGCACGCGGGCAAACGTGTCCACGATGCGAGCGACCATCGACTCGCCACGTACCGAAAGGAGTGGTTTGGGAGTAACGTGAGAGTGCGGCCGGACGCGTGTGCCACGCCCTGCCATGGGAATAATCAGTTTCATGAACTAGCGGTGGGTGTGCTTTCGTGATGGGTCGTGATCTCGACACATGATCAACCGACAGAAAATAGGCATTGTGACCAAATCGCGGCTGATTGTGTTTTTCGGATGTGTCAATTACGCGGTTTTCGAAACGAACAGGTCGCTCTTGTGGTATCTGTTCGTAATATTCGGACTCTGCGGCCGGCATAGAGGGCGTTCGCCCGTCGCGGTCGTGTCCCCAAGCTGAATCCCCTCCCGCTAAATTGCTAGATATCTCATGAGAACGATTCAATCCCACAAGATCCTGTCGGCGGCGATGGTCGCCCTCATCGCAGTTTCCACGCTGATGGCCGGCGGTTGTGCGTCAGCGAACAAGACGACGAAAGGTGCCGGCATAGGCGCCGGCGCCGGAGCCGTTCTCGGTGGAATCATCGGTAGTCGCTCCGGTAACACGGCACGGGGCGCGATCGTCGGTGCTGCCGTCGGCGGCACGGCCGGAGCGGTCATTGGAAGCCAGATGGACAAGCAGGCCAAAGAGCTTGAAGAGGAGCTTGAAGGGGCACGCGTCGAGCGCGTGGGTGAAGGCATCCAGGTCACCTTCGACTCCGCGATCCTTTTCGGCTTCGACTCGGCAACGGTAAAGCCCGAAGCGAACGAATCCCTGAATTCACTCGCGACCAGCCTGCAGAACTATCCGAACACCGAGGTTGCCATTATCGGTCACACGGATGCCACGGGCCCGGAAGATTACAACCAGAAACTCTCCGAGCGGCGTGCAGATGCTGCCATGGCGGTGTTACTCAAGAGCGGCGTCGCACCTTCGCGTATCATGACACAGGGGCTTGGAGAAACGGAGCCGGTTGCTTCCAATGAAACACCGGAAGGCCGCGAGCTTAATCGGCGAGTCGAAGTCGCGATCTATGCAAGCGAAGAGTACCGGGATCAGGTTGAGGGTGGCTGATCACGTCGATCGCGGTACGTTACGTTGCTTTTTGTACGTGGTCGCAGGCATGCGGCGAGCGTCGTCTTATTGCATAAAACGAAAGGGCTATGTTGTCTAAACCTGCCAAGGGACTGAGTAATCAGGAGGCCGACGCGTGGCAGCAGGGTCGCGTAAAGGATCTCTGGCGGATATTCCGCATCATGTCGGAATTTGTAGAGGGATTCGAGACCATGTCGGAGCTCGGTCCGGCAGTTTCGATCTTTGGATCGGCGCGGACGAAACCGGGAGCGCCGTATTACGAGCTGGCGGTCGACGTGGCGAAGGTTCTGGTCGAGCATGGATACGGCGTGATTACCGGTGGCGGACCGGGCATCATGGAGGCGGCCAATAAGGGATGCCGGGAGGCTGGTGGAGATTCAGTCGGACTGAATATCGTGATCCCGCACGAGCAGATTGCCAATCCATTCATCGATCCCGACAAGCTGATCAACTTCGATTTCTTCTTCGTCCGCAAGGTCATGTTTTCGAAATACGCGCAGGGATTCATAGTGCTGCCCGGCGGATTTGGGACAATGGACGAGTTGTTTGAGGCTTTGACGCTCATACAGACGGGAAAATCGACGCGCTTCCCCGTGGTCATGATGGGATCCGAATTCTGGGGCGGACTCGTGGACTGGATCAGGGAGCAGCTTCTGGGACAAGGAAACATCTCGCCGGGAGATCTGGACCTCTTTCATGTGGTGGACGATCCAGGGGAAGCAGTCAAGATCATAGACGACTTCTACAGGGAGCATCTGTTGAGTCCGAACTATTAGTCACTCTGGCTCCCGGTTGCCTTCTATAGTGAACACCGGGATTTGAGGAGCCTCGACGTTAGATTCACGGAAGTTCTCCGATGAATGGGTTGAAATTGAGGTCGTGCAGTTCGTTTACTTACGTCCTCCGGCTTCATTTTCGACGCTGCGGGTGGATTGAAGGGCAATGATCAGCCCCCGTAAGCGTTTCTCAATAGTGCGTCCGGCACAATTGTGGCTTCCAGCGCGATGTGCGCAGCCGCAATCGGTTGTTTTCAAGATGTGAACAAACTCCAGCGAGGAAATGAGAATTTCAACATTATCGCCAGGTACGATGACTACGAAAAAAGCGCTTCGATCCGCACTTGCCACGTTCTTGTTTCTCGCTTTGGGAAGCAGTGCGGCCCTTGCTCAGGAGCACAAGGAAGTTTATAACGAGGCACTCGCAGCAGCAGGTGCAAAGCAGTACACCGTTGCCTACGAGAAGTATGAGAAGGCAGCGGAACTCGCGAAGGCAGCCGGCGACGACGAAGTCACGAATTCGTCTCTCAAGGTCCTTGCCCAACTCGACAAGATTTTCGGCAGCCGCGACTTCAAGAAGGGCAATTACGAGGCCGCGCTCACGTACTTCAACAAAGGGATCTCGCACAACCCGGCGTACATGCCGAACTACTACAACAAGGGACTCGCACTAAAGAAGCTGGACCGCATGGATGACGCGATGGCGGCGCTCAAGCTTGCCGCAGACGGGACGGATCGCAAGGTCGCGCGCGAAGCGGAGGAGTCGATTCGCTCTCACTACCACGCAGAAGCCTCCGGACTTCTAGCGAAGGCGAACCTGTCCGCATCCGATGCCGATCGTGCGCTTGGTCAGCTTGCGGAAATGGAGAAGTACGTAGAGCCGGATGCGGATTCGTATTTCTACATGGCGACGGCCTATTCCGCAAAGGGAGATTATGCCCAGGCCATCTCGATGGCGGACGAAGCCCTCAAGATCCATCGCGGCGGACGCAGCGACAAGGCGAAGATTCACTTCCTGAAGGGTGAGGCGCTAATGTATGCCGGTGATGCGGCAGCGGCGAAGGCCGAGTTTGCGAACGCGCAGTATGGCTCATATGCGCAGTCGGCGAAGCACTACATCGAGAACCTGTAGAACTGCGTTCGGCAAGAGTTAAGAAAGCCCGACCGGGATTACCGGTCGGGCTTTTTTTGTTTTGGAGGGGGTGAGTCCTTGGAGCCAGAACGATAGTAACGACCGATACGTACCCCTGACTCGTGTGCACCCGCGCTCTGCCCTTGTGCCCGGCCCTTACGCCCGGCCCTTGCGAATGCGAGGGAATGCGAGGGTTTGCGGGGAAGCGGGGATCCATGCGACGATGCGGTGCATGGGTCTCAGATGGATACCCGCCTTCGCGGGTATGACAGGGACGGTAGTCACCGCCCCGTTCGCACGAGCAGCCTATCAAGCCTGACGGTCACGTCTGTCATCCCGGGCGTTGACCCGGGATCCATGCGACGATGCGGTGCATGGGATTCAGATGGATACCCGCCTTCGCGGGTATGACAGCGGACGGTAGTCACCGCCCCGTTCGCACGAGCAGCCGATCAAGCATGGCGGTCATGCCAGTCATCCCCGGCGTTCACCCGGGATCCATGCGACGATGCGGTGCATGGGTCTCAGGTGGATACCCGCGTTCGCGGGTATGACAGCGGACGGTAGTCACCGCCCCGTTCGCACGAGCAGCCTATCAAGCATAACGGTCACGTCTGTCATCCCGGGCGTTGACCCGGGATCCATGCGACGATGCGGTGCATGGGTCTCAGATCGATGCCCGCCTTCGCGGGTATGACAGCGGACGGT
>JABDKH010000050.1 GCA_013002345.1 Rhodothermales bacterium | reverse complement strand
AATCGGCCGGTTCGCGCTCGCGCCGAAGCCGAACTTACGCGGCCGCGTCGCCCTCCGGTTGCAGATCGGCGCCGGGGTCCGCATCCTCGACCCAGTATGCAAGGGTGAAGACGATCGATACAACGATGACGAACTCGATCTTCATCAGAACGAACTGCCAGACCGACTCCTCATCGCCGAAGAGGCCATACAGCCTGACGGCCTGGGCCACGACGTAGACGGCACCCAGAATCAGCAGCCCCTTTCTGGGGAGCGGAGCGATACGCGCGGTTACCGTTGCGGCGATCTTTCCGGCCAGGATCATGGCAATGAGCACGAGAATTCCGCTGCCGATAAAGAGCAGGAACGCACCCCATCCATCGAGCCTCCAGTCGAGCCCCCAGCCGATGATGAGGTTCAGCAGGAATTCTACGACCCACAGGATTCCGAGTCCTGCGACAAAAACCACAATCCACCTCGCGGCCTTGCCAACGGGCGTATTCCAATTCTCCGACTGGCTTATCGACATCGTGAAAGTGCCTCGCTCGTTGGAGTGAATTGCGCGACCATCGGCCCGTCGACTCAAAAGACGGCACCACCTTCGCGGCAGGTGTCAATGCGACGTCGTCTGCACGCCAGAGGCACGGCCGGCCTCGCCGAAGTGTCCCTGTGCGATGCGCTCAATTACGGAATCCAGAGGGCAGAATCAAGAGACCCCCGGCGGCAGGCGCTTTTTCGCCATACTTGCCGCATCCTGGACGGGTCGTCAGCGCTCTTCGTGATGGAGAGGGCCCTGTTGAGACTGGCTACGGCCCTGCACAGCGCCGGCAGGCGCAGATGCACTATCGCCTGCGCCTCGTCTTGTCCGTCTGAAGTGACCCGGTTGTACCCACAGCAACTGATATCAACTCTCACGAGGGAACCGACTTCATGAAAACGTTTTCAAGCATTGAAACCGTTGTTTCCGGGATGTTCAGAACCCCGGCCCTCCGTTGGCCGGTGCTTGCTCCAGCAGGGCTATTCGCCCGAAATCGCACGTCTGCGTATTCGACAAGAGACCGAAGGGGATTCTGGTATGAGAAAGCATGTCTGGTTTGTCGCGCTCGTTATCGCTCCGCTGGTCTGGTCAGCCTTCTCCGCGCACGCACTTGCCCAGAACGGCACCGGTTTTTTCAGGGCCGAAGGCAAGGAAATCGTAGACCCCGCAGGCAACCCCGTCGTGCCGCGCGGCATTGGCCTGGGCGGCTGGCTCGTGCCCGAAGGGTATATGCTGGATATCGATACGCCTCTTGGTGGCTCCCCCTCGTCCATCCGAGCGCAGATCGAGGACCTCATCGGACCCGCCAACACAGAGACCTTCTACGAGATCTACGAGGCCAACTACGTCGACGAGAAGGACGTGGCCGCGATGGCGAGCTGGGGTGTCGACCACCTACGTCTCCCCTTCCACTACAACAACTTCTATGACCCCGACACGGGGACCTTTAAAGAAGATGGCTTTGCCTTGCTCGACAGGTTTCTGGGATGGTGCCGCACCTACAACGTCAGCGTCATTCTTGACATGCACGCTGCCCCCGGAGCCCAGAACGATGGGCCGATCTCGGATAGCGACGGTGTCGCACGTCTGTGGACGGAGCCCGTCCCGCATCAGGATCAGACGGTCGAGATCTGGACCGAGATCGCTCGAAGGTATGCCGACGAACCCATAATCATGGGCTACGACCTGATCAACGAACCGGTCACGCCCGACGGATATTTTGATGATCTCTGGCCGCTTTATGCGCGGATCGCGGCTGCCATTCGCCAGGTGGACACGAACCACATCCTGTTCATCGAAGGCAACTACTACGGGACCACGTTTCCGGCCGTGGCCCCGTTCGACGACAACATGGTCTATGCCTTCCACAAGTACTGGAACGGCCCGGACCAGGGCTCCATCCAGTATCTAATTGATCTGCGAAACCGGGACAATGTACCGCTGTGGCTGGGCGAGACCGGTGAGAACTCGAACACCTGGTACTGGGAAGTGACGAGGCTCATGGAGCAAAACGGCATTGGTGTGAACTGGTGGACGCACAAGCAGATCGAAGCGACAGCGGCCCCGCTATCTGCGCCATACGCTCCGGGGTACCAGGAGGTAATCGACTACTGGAGAGGGGCCGGTCCTCGGCCGTCGGACCGTGCCGCGCTGGAAGGACTCCTTGGTATGGCACGAGGCCTCGATCTTGATTCCTGCGAAGTAAGAGGCGGCGTGCTTGAGGCGCAGTTCAATCTCGACGTCGGGTTTACGCACAGACCCTTCAAGGATCACGTGATCCCCGGCATCATCAACGCGGCCGACTACAACTTCGGCTTTCAGGGATCTGCGTACTCGGATTCGGATCACAGCGCCGTGACGGGCGCTCCGGGCGGCGGCAACAACGGCGGCAAGTATCGCAACGACGGTGTGGACATCGAGCTGTCAGGAGATGCTGAGGGGTTCGAATACAGCGTAGGCTGGACTGAAGTGCGCGAGTGGATCCGCTACACTGTGAATGTGGAGACCGCCGGCGTGTACGACATTGACCTGCGGGTCGCGAGCCTACGCGGTGGGGGGCGGTTTCAGTTGAAGCTAGACGAGGTCGACCTCGGCGACGAGATTATCGTTCCGAGCACCGGCGGATGGTACAACTGGGTTACGATTACACACCCGGGCGTCACGCTGTCGGCGGGCGAACAGACCCTCCGCCTGATCGTCGCGGCCGCGGGTGCGAACATCAATCAGATATCGTTCAAGCTCGTGTCGCCGACGGCGGTTGAGGATCTCGCGGAGACCCCGCAGTCCATACGACTGCATGATGTGTATCCCAATCCGTTTGTCGACCGACTGACCGTTCGGTTCGAAAGTCCCTCTGGCGCGACGGTCGGGCTCAAGATGTTCGACGTCCTGGGCCGAGAGGTGTTTGAGGAGTCGCCCCGCGCTTTTGCGGCCGGGCAGCAATCGATTGTCGCTGAGATCGCCCTTGGGACGGGCGTCTACGTCATGCGCCTGGAGATTCAGGAAGGAGGCGGGCAGAGGTATTTGAGCAGGAAGGTGGTGGTAGGCGGGTAGGGAGATGCCCGGTCGTCGTGCGCCACGGTCATCCCGGGCTCGACCCGGGATCCATCTGCATGTCGTCGTCACGAGTAGGCCGTAGGCCGGCGATGTGATCCGGCTGAGGAAGAAGTTGTCGTCTCGGAGTGCCACGGGCACCGTGCGCGCTCGCAACGACAGGCGGTGACAGAAGAAAGCCCGAACCCCTGAGGGGCCGGGCTTTGCATCCTGGTGCGAGAGTGTCACGTCCAGCACTGGAATGTGCATAGTGCCTCTTACTTGCCCTTTCCACCACCTTTGCTGCCGCCACTTGAGCCGCCGTCATTCCCACCGGCATTGTTAAAGTACTCCCACCCGAAGGGCTCGAGGTCGAGGGCAAGCCGCCATTTC
>JABDKH010000049.1 GCA_013002345.1 Rhodothermales bacterium | reverse complement strand
TACTCGGTGCGCACCGTGAGCGTCGGATACGTCAGCTCCGGCAGCAGATTAATCTTGAGCCGGGAGAGAGAAACCGAGCCGAACAGCAACACGGCGATCGTGAACATGGCGATCGTCACGCGCCGCCGTGTAGAAATCTCAATGATCTTCATATGCGATAGGGCGATCCTGGCGGGAAGGGGAGTCGTCGCTTAGATATTGCTGACAATCTCCACGCGCGCGCTGTCTTTCAGACTGCTCTGGCCCGTAGTAATTACCTGGCTCCCTTCGTCGAGGCCGTCAAGGATCTCAACGAATCGCTCATCCTCGTAGCCGGTTCGAACGACCTGGCGGAAAGTCATGCTGTCGCGAATGACGAAGACCGTCGATTCGTCGTCCTCAGCAAGCACCGCCTCCTTTGGCACCAGAAGTGTCTGATCGTGGGTGTCATAGACGATCCGGATACGCGTGAACATCCCAGGCTTCAGGCGCTTCGACGAGTCTCTGACTTCGACTGTCACCTTGAACGTGCCGGTGGCAGGGTCGAGGACGGGACTTATCCGTTTGATACGCCCGGTAAACCTCTCTGACGGATAGGCATCGACCTTCAAGCTGGCGCTATGTCCTACGGTCAACTTGTTCAGCTCCCGCTCGGGGACGTGCATGATGGCATGGAGCGGATCAAAATCTGTGATCTGGAATGTCGGCTCGTACGCCTGCACCATATTACCGACCTTGATCAGGCGCTGCGAAATGATACCGGTAATGGGTGCGATGACGGTAGTGTGGTCCAGGCTCAGGCGGGCCAGATCACGAGCAGCCTTCTGGGCCTCATACTCGGAACGAACACGCTCGTACTCCTCGGAGCTTACAAGCTGCTTCTCGTACAGCTCTTCATTTCGCTCGAACTCCCGCGCCAGCTTCTGCAGACTAGCCTCGGCACGATCCACTTCAAGCGCCAACCGCTCGTCATCGAGTTGTGCGAGCTTCTGTCCGGCCTTCACATAATTGCCTTCTTCGGCGAAGATCTGCTCGACGATGCCGCCGGATTTCGAAACGACCATTGCCTGTTCCTCGGCCTCAAGCGTTGCGGTACCAACCAGGTACGCGGAGATGTCACCGGAGACCACTGCAGCGACTTCGACGGGAACGGCCGGACGGGAGTCTTTGTCCTCGTCAGCGTCCATCGACTTCGCGTCGTTTCCGCAGCCGAGTTGCGTCGTTGCTGCTATCACAAGCAGGAGGGTGAGCAGAAACCCTGAAATTCGAATCATTCTTACCTCTAACGATGGCTGGCCGGCTGAAGTGGATGAATGTGCCGGCGAATCGATTATTGCAACTCAGCCCCCTGCTACGGCTTCGTCGTTTCTTAGTTGCAGAGCCAGATTTGGTTATCTGAATCGAATGGGGCTACTCTCCACGCCAACGACTAGCCGCCATCGCGGCTACTGACCCAGCCGATCGCCCGACACCAGAGGTCCTGACCACAAGTCGCTCGATCCCATGAACAAGGCCCAACCCCTATCGTAGTACTGAATCCGCCCTCGTCTCTCCTAACGTCGGTCCTGCTTGCGTCGAAACTAGCTACGAGTACACCCTTTCTCACTCTGGCCTTTCGTCACCGGTGCGTCTACTCGTCATAGCAATCATCATGGTCGGGTTGGCGGATGAGGCCCGGGCGCAGGATTCCGGTCGCCGCGTTGATAGCACGTTTCTGCACACGGACCTGTTTCCAGCCACCGATGCGCAGCCGTTCCGTCTCAGGCCGTTCATAATCGAGGGATCGGAGGCGGTGAGTGTAGGGAATGCGCCGGTGGACACTGCCGACTATGGCATCGATTACAGGTTCGGATTACTGGAGGTGGATCTGTCGTCATTCCGGGGAGACACGGTGGTGGTGCGTTACGAGGCGCTGCCTGTACGTTTTCGGGACGTTTACCGGGCGAACACGTTGACGTCCTCAGCCGACTCGCTGGCGGACGAACGGTTGCCTGACATCCGGCCCGAGGTTCGCGGCGAGACGCCCGATCCGTTCGGCAGCAGCAACCTGCGTCGAAGTGGATCCATCACCAGGGGCGTTATCGCAGGCAACCGGCAGGATGCGACAATCGAGTCTGGACTCCGGATGGAACTCAGTGGTGAGATCGTGGATGGCGTCGACCTGCGTGCCGTCTTGACGGACGAGAACACGCCAATTCTGCCGGAGGGTACGACGCAGCGCCTGAGTGAGATCGACCGCGTGTTTATCGAGGTCCGGTCAGGGCGCGGCCTGGCGCAGCTGGGTGATTTTGATTTCGCTCTGTCGTCTTCGGAGTTCGCACAATTCAGTCGAAAACTACAGGGTGCCAAAGTACAGGGTTCAATCCCTGGAACGGGTCGCTTCTTCAGCGGCGGTGAGGTAGTCGTTGCCGGCGCTACTACAAGAGGTACGTATCGGTCTCAGACTATTCAACCAGCCGAAGGTGTTCAGGGCCCCTATCGTCTCGAGGGAGAGACGGGTGAACGTTTCATCATTGTCGTGCCGGGCACAGAGGAGGTGTACGTCGACGGTCGGCGACTGGTGAGAGGCGAGACGAACGATTACGTCATCGATTATGCTACTGCCGAGATCTCGTTCACGCCGAACCAGATTGTCACGGCCAACAAACGCATCGTCGCGGAATTCCAGTACTCGACGAACCAGTTCACGCGGTCGCTGGTGGGCACGAACGTGCTGGCGAACTTTGGCTCGCGCGAGGGGATGTCGGGGCACCTCGGGGCTACATATTTGCGAGAGGCCGACAGCAAGGACTTCAGTCAGGAATTCGGACTTACGTCCGCGGACTCGGCGTTGCTGGTGGTGAGTGGAGATGCAGCCGCAACACGTTCAGGTGCCGAGCGCGTTGAATACGATCCTGAGGCCCTCTTCGTACAGTACACGAGACAGGAAGTTGTAAATCCGGATGCAACTACAGACACGGTGTTTG
>JABDKH010000048.1 GCA_013002345.1 Rhodothermales bacterium | reverse complement strand
CGCAGTCCGTTTAGAATGCCTCCAGGGAGTCCGGCGAGATACGATCTACCCATGATGCGCAACTCGTTATTCCCCGTGAGGAGACCGCGGAGCATCGTGCGAAAGGCCCGAACGAAATGTATCGCGGCGCGCACCCCTATAAACCAATCACCACGTCGCAGGTACTTCCCGTAAAACCCTCCGTGGCTGCGTGCATAGCTGCGATACTGTTCTGAGCGCGCTTCGGCTTCGCGCCAATCCATGTGGGTCACGACCATACGCGGCTCATATATCAGTCCCACGCCAGCTCTGAGGGCACGATAGATCCACTCACCGTCCTCTGCCGTCCGAAGGTATGTGCTCTCATCGAACGCACCGACCTTTCTTAACACGGCCATCGACGTTGCCATATTCCCGCCAGACAGGCGATCAAAGTTCAGTCTCGGACGACGATACTCGGTCCGCTCCTCCGACGTGGCGGTCAGTATGACAGAATCACCGCCAGCCAATACCCTGCCAGACGCCACTATATCTGGACGGGTTCGCAGGGCCTCAACCAGGACCTCCAGCCATGATGCATCGACGAAACAATCGTCGTCGGTGATGGCAACAAAAGGCGTCTTCACCTCATGAAGTCCCTCATTGAGTCCGCTGGCTCGACCGGTCCCCAGCGACGGTATGTACAGGGTATTCAGACCCGCCTCTTCCAGCGAATTAAGCCAGTCAGCCACCACAGGTCTTCGACCCTGATCTACGATTATTAGTCTGCCAGGCCACACACTTCCGCGCGCAATCCTCAGAAGACATTCCTGTAGGGTATCTCGGCCCAGTGTCGGGACGACAATTGAGACATCCTCAAGAACCAGCCGCTTTGACGGATCAGCCTGCGCAGCAAGATGCGTCGTGCGTTCGGGTCTATTCATACACAAAATCAGTCCAAAAACAGTCAGAACATAAGAAGATCACGTTCTTTGAGTGGATAAACGAGAGATTCCAAGAAACGTGCGCGACCGTTGGACCCCAAGATTCTTCTCAACGACATATCGAGCCGTCCACTAGATTCCATGTTCCAACTCAACCCGAAGAAGACAGATCGAAATGCGGAATAGCCTGTCAGAACGGATGACGCGATGGTTGTCATGGCGAGTGGCAAAATCGAAGCGCCGTGCCGCGGCAGCCGTCTATGCCAAGATCTATCGAGACGCAAGTTCGAATATCAGCGACACGGTCCTGATCGCAGGCTCTGGTAGAAGTGGAACAACGTGGCTCGCAGAGATGGTTTCCGAGCAACTCGATGCACGACTCCTGTTCGAGCCATTCAACACAAGGCTCGTTCCGGAGTACTCCGAATTCAATTACTTCCAGTACATGCGCCCGGAGGAGCGCGACGATGCACTGGAACAATTTGTTAAGCGCCTATTTGAGGGAAAGATACGAAACGCGTGGATTGACCGGCGTGTATCTCGCGTCGTTTCTATGAGACGCGTGGCCAAGACAATCCGGGCCAATCTCTTCCTGGGATGGTTGCATATGAAGTTCCCCCAGGTCCCGCAGATGCTTATCATCCGGCATCCGTGCGCCGTTGTCGCCTCACGGATAAAGCAAGAATGGGCCACCGACGGAGACCTGCAGCCGATGTTATCACAGAGAGGTCTTGTAAGGGACTACCTGGCCGACAAGATGGATATCATACGGCGTGCTTCAACTCCCGAGGAAAAGCACGCGATCGTGTGGTGCATTCACAACATAGTTCCACTGCGTCAGGTCGGAGCCACCAACCTGCCTGTTGTATTCTACGAGAATCTATCATTGAACCCGATCGACGAACTCGCCCGCATATTCGCACTGGCGAATCTCCCCTTGGATCGAGAGAAGGTCAAAAGTACACAACGACCATCGGGTACGTCTACTAAATCCAGTGCCATTCGGACTGGCGAAGACGTCGTATCTGCCTGGCGGAATCGCATCACTTCGGCCCAAACGAAGCGAATTCTCGCGGTCGTCGAAGCATTCGGACTAGATTATCTATACGGAGATACAGACACTCCCATTGGCAATGCAGAATTGCTCGCGACTAGAACTTCTCGTAGCAGCATCTAGTTCAACGTGCTCGGTGACGGAGTCCAATGGTACGCATAGGCTATGCGTGACGATGTTTCTTGGACTGTCCCCAGGGATACCTTCGAGAATTTCTAATTCTTTACGGTTCTGTTTGGTATGAGCTTCGAGTGGTTTTCCGGAGGATTGATCACCCTCACTTGCCGGGGTATCTCATGGCCATATCGGCTTGCCAGGGCAGTCCAATAACCAGACAAGACTACAGGTTCAGACCAAACGAACAGCGTTTGAAATCAAGAAGAGCCCTGACGGTGTCCGAACCCAAAACCTACATTTCCATTGTAATCCCCCTTCACGATGAGGAGGATTCCGTGGCACCATTGTGCCGGGCAGTAACCGCGGCGATGGAGTCTGCGGACGTCCGTTTCGAAACAATCCTCGTTGACGACGGAAGTCGGGATCAAACGTTCGCGCGAGCCTCCGATGTGGCGTCTCAAGACACGCGTTTCCGGGTCGTCAAACTGAATCGAAATTTCGGTCAGACTGCGGCACTGAAGGCCGGCTTTGAGATAGCGGCCGGGGATATCATCGTGACCATGGATGGAGATCTGCAGAATGATCCGGAAGACATCCCCATGATGCTCCAGAAGATTTCGGAGGGATTCGACATGGTAGTTGGGTGGCGGAAGAATCGCCAGGACAGCTGGGCGCTGAGAAAAATTCCGTCACGAATCGCGAACTGGTTGGTACGGAAATCAACCGGAACCACTATCACCGACAACGGCTGCGCACTTCGCGCGTACAGGAGCGAAGTAATTAAGAGATACCCTCTCTACTCAGAGATGCACCGGCTTCTTCCAACCATCCTTGCCATGACGGGTGCCAGAATGGCCGAGCTACCTGTTCGTCACCATCCGCGTCAATACGGACGCTCGAAATATGGCCTGGCAAGAACGTACAAGGTCATTCTCGATCTCGTGGCGTTGAGGATGATTCTTACGTTTCATCGTTCACCACTTTTTGGATTCGGAATTTCCGGGACCGTCCTTGGTTTATTGAGCATGGGCGTACTGATCACCGGGTTCCTGCAATTATTGACCAATCAGGGCGACGTCTCTCTGATATACCCCGGAATCGGAATCTTGCTTGGCTCCCTAAGCGTCTCGTTGCTGACAATGGGTATTCTCTGTGATATGATCTATGTAACGGGCGATACAAAAATGCGGCCGTTCCGAAATAGCCCCTTGGATGCATGACTGAAACGATTGATATCGACATTTCCGTGATCGTTCCCATGAACGACATGGACCGACCGAATGCGATCGATACTACGTACACCGACTACAAGAGCGAGCTCGACAAAACCGGGCTGCGGTACGAATTCCTCTTTGTCCTCGAAGGTGACCAACTTGATGAGTTTAACCGCCTCGTCGCCCTGAAGGACCGGGGCGATCCAATCCGCATCATCAAGCTATCACGGTCCTACGGTGACGCCACGATCCTGACTGTCGGATTTGAACACGCGCGCGCCCCGATCCTGATGACGTTACCCGCCTACCATCAGATCAAGCCCGAAGCGATTGCACCAGTGGTGGCCGCACTGGGAGAACACGACATGGTCACGGTGCGAAGATGGCCGCGCGGTGACTCGATTGTCAATCGAGTGCAGACACGCATATTTCACTTCCTGCTCCACAAAACCACGTCGACGGGCTTCAATGATCTCGGCTGCGGCGTGCGCGTAATTCGAAGACGGGTCACGGACGCCGTGCATATATACGGCCACAAGCACTGGTTTCTTCCGGTACTCGCCGGTCGATTCGGTTTCAAGATCAAAGAAGTGGATGCGCCACAGGCCAAGAGCGACTTCACTCGTCGATACTTTGGCGTGGGTATCTACTTCAGGAGGATGCTGGATCTTCTGTCCATCTTCTTCCTTGTGAAGTTCACGAAGAAGCCTCTGCGATTCTTCGGATCAACTGGAGCAGTTGTGTTCCTAATGGGTATCCTTTTTACAGCGTTTCTAGCGTATCAGAGGCTCTTTGCGGGAGAAGCTCTCGCCGACCGACCTGCACTATTGCTCGGCGTCCTGATGATCGTACTTGGGATCCAGATCTTTGCCATCGGTTTGATCGGCGAGTTGATCATATTCACGCACGCGCGCGATCTGAAGGAGTTCACGATCGAGAAGATCATCAACTGACGACACTGGTCCGGTATCAGCCAAAATGCTGATATCCACCGGGCAGCAGTTCGACAAACTCGCCGTCGTCGATCTGCATGCGAACGCCTTCCTCCGCTTCCGTAAACAGCCCGACTACCGTCGCCGAGCCGTCGTCGATACGCGAATAGTCGCCGGGCGTCGTGGCGAAAACGAGTTCATAATCCTCTCCCCCAAACAGAGCGAAATTGGAAGCCTCGTCCTCAAACTGGACCGCGGTCGCCGCCGTCTGAGGATGAATGGGGATTGAGTCCTGCCGGATAAGCGCACCACAGCCACTGTGCCGACAGAGGTGATGGATCTCGGATGCCAGGCCGTCCGAAACGTCAATCATGGCGCGGGGGATGAATCCGGCACGTTCCCAGTTCGCAATCACGTCGAGACGAGCCCGCGGCATCAATTGCCGCTGAATCACGTAGTCGTGGTTCTTCAGTTCGGGCCGAAAGTCTTTCTTCGACTCGTTCAGAGCGATGCGCTGCTTGATCAGAACCTTTAGTCCCGCATAGCCCGAGCCTAGATCGCCGGTTACGCAAATCAGGTCGCCCGGGCGGGCGCCGCGGCGGAACGTAACTCGCTTCTCTTCTACCTCGCCTATGACGGTGACCGAAATACTCAGCTGACGCGCGGCGGTTATATCCCCGCCTACGACAATGACGTCGTAGGCCCCACACGCATCGCGAACGCCTGAGTAGAACTTCTCCACCATTTCGATGGACACCGAGTGTGGTACTCCCATCGCAATTGTTGCATATTTCGGGCGCGCGTTCATCGCCACGACATCGCTGACATTGACTGCAATGCACTTGAAACCGAGATAACTCATCGGTGAGATGGAAAGGTCAAAGTGCACTCCCTCTATCAGCGCATCGGTCGTGAGAACCTGATACAGGCCGTCCTCTTTTCGGAACACCGCGGCATCGTCTCCGATTCCGCGAATGAGCTCGCTGTCTGCCGCTTCGCCAAGGATCGTCTGGAGGCGATCGATCAATCCGAATTCGCCGATCTCCTCTATCGCCGTAAAGCTGTTTTCCATGTCATCGAGAATGGTCAGTTAGGTCCAGTTGATCCGTCGGAGACACCGCGTCCCCCGAGACTACAGCGGTACGCAGATCTTACCCAGCACGGTTCCGCGTGACGCACCTGTTACGGACGGCATGTTCGTCGGATGCCCGTTCAGCGTTTCGTGCGCCAGCAACGCGAAACAGACCGCTTCCTTGGCATCCGGATCCACACCAAGCGTGTCCGCCGTCATGACCTCGATACCGGGCAGCAGTTCGCGGAGGCGTCTCATGATGTACTTGTTATGAACGCCGCCGCCCGCTGCGATCAATTGCCCGGGGTCCAGGCGGTTCATGACAAAACGGTTGATCGCGCCTGCGATTGTTCGAGGCGTCAGCTCCGTGACAGTCGCAAGCACGTCGACCTTGCTGCATCCCATGGACTCCGCCAGCATGAGAATTCGATCCACCATGGCGCCGGTGTATTTCTCGCGGCCGGTAGATTTCGGCGGCACCATGTTGTAGTAGGTGTCAGCGAGGAGCTCCGAAAGGAGTGCTTCACAGGCGCTGCCCGACGAAGCGATCGCGCCCCCGTCATCATACCTCTGATCGAACAGCCGATGGACGACGCCGTCGATCACCATATTGCCTGGACCCGTGTCGAAGGCCAGCACGTCGGCGGCGTTACCTGACGATGGCAGCACACTGAGATTGGCAATTCCTCCGATGTTGAGCAAGATGCGATCGGTCGATTCACTGCCAAACAGAACAAGATCGAGATACGGCACCAGGGGCGCACCCTGCCCGCCCAGCGCCATGTCCGCGACGCGAAAATCCCCAATGGTGACGACACGTAGCAGATTCGCAAGAACAGACGGATCACCGATCTGGAGAGTTGAGGTTACCGGCAGACCCGCGCACTCTTCTGGATCCGGAACGTGATGAACAGTCTGGCCGTGGGAGCCCACGGCGTCGAGATCCGCCGGGTCAAGTCCGGCCCGCTCGCATGCGATTGCCACGGCGTCACGGTAGGCGTAGGCCAGCCTGAAATTCAGCTGTGAAAGATCACGAACGGACGAACCGGTCGCCTCGGAATTCCTCAGAATCAGATCGCGAAGTTCGTCCGGGTATGGCACGCTGGCAAAGCCCAGGACTTCAATCTGAACCGACATACCCGATCCGCTGATGCGCGTAACGGCGCAATCGACACCATCCAGCGAGGTCCCCGACATCAGGCCCGCCACAACCCTGCTGTCCTGCTTCAGGAGTTCGTACAGGGGTCGTGGCAAGGGCTTCACCGTGATCGAGCGCGCATCTCGGATGCCTTCGTCTCGAACTCATCGGCGCGATCGGGATTCTCAAGCGCCAGGCGATCGTAGACGCGTGCAGCCTCGGTATACTGGCTCTGTGTGGCATAAATGCGTGCCAGCGTCTCGGAGACGACGTCGTCTATGTCTACCGACAGATCCGGCTCGGGCACACTTTCGGGATCCTCAGCCGGGACGATTTTCGCAGATTCGAGTTCGTCGATGAGGCGATCAAGCTCTACCTCCTCGGGGACCGCATCGAGTTCCACATCAACATCGGATCCGGCCCCGTCCCCCGAGTCGTGGGCGTAGCCTCCGTTCCACTCGGGTTCGTCCGTATCGACATCGGACGGGGCGACCTCGCCAGGCTGCTCCGCCCATTCGGGTATTTCCGCTTCAACCCGGGGCTCATCGAACGGGACGGCTATCGGAACGAACAATGCCGGATCCATTTCCAGCGTCCCGCTGTGGTCGGACACTTCGGTATCGTGCGCCGGCTCAGCATCGTCCGTCGGGGCCAAGTCCGGCGCCTCGTCGAGCAGTTCCTCAACAGGTGCAGATTCGGCGTCAACGTCGGGCGAGAACATTTGTGAGACCGCATCGCGGAGTCCACGGTCGACAGCCGGAGAGCGCGACACCAGCGCTTCGGCCCGGCACCACGCAGCCAGCGAATCCTCGGCATGATCCGTCAATTGCAGAGCCTGTGCGAACGCCACCTGCGCTGCAGCGTAGTTCGGCCACCGATCAACGATCCGCTTGAGAATAGGCAGCGCTTCGGACGCATGGCCGCCCTCCAAAAACGTCAGTGCTGACTTGAATTCTGTGGTTAACATCAACTCGTCTGTCTCCTAGCGATTACACGGGAGCAAGGTACTTTGTGCGATTCATCTCATCAACTTGTTTGACATGAGGTGAACCATGCAGCGGCATAAGCCTGTCTCGCACGCTGAACCAGACCACGAGGCCGAATCCCGACGCGAGCAGTATCTGAAATGGCAACGCCGCCCACTGCGCGACAGCCACAACCACGACGATGCCGGCGACGCAATACAGCAAAGCCGCTACCTCCATCCACACAATGCCTGGAAGCCGTCGATCCGCGTACTCGGGCTTGCCGTGCCTACCGGACGGTTGCATCGTACTGAATTTGGGCGTCCGGACAAACGGAGTGGTCCGTCCTCGCAGCGCCTGCCACACAGCGCGGGTGTTGTTGATCGACATGCCCATCGAACCCGCCATGAACGATGGAAACAGCCTTAGACGAGACACCCAGTCGTGATACAACGACCGCTGTGCATACAGCTGGGCAAGGAAAAAACCGGCGAGGCCCACGAGCCCAAGTCCTAGAAGCGCAAAGTAGACTTCTCCAGGGCCCCGGCCCGCCGCCTTCAATGCCACAAGCGGTGCGTGCAACAGCCCGGCAACAAGCACAAAGGGAAACACCATGTGGGCAGTGAGATGCATGGTACCTTCCAGCTTTACGGGGGCACGCTCGCTGCTTCGCCAGAGTGCGGGAAGCTGCCGCATGGCCGTCTGAATCGACCCTTTCGCCCACCGGAATTGCTGCGAGCGAAACGCATTGGTAATGGCAGGCAGTTCGGCGGCAACTTCAACGTCCTGTAGATACCGCAGGCGCCATCCCGCCAACTGGGCACGATAGCTCAGATCCAGATCCTCAGTCAGCGTGTCGGCATTCCACCCACCCGCATCTTCGATGCACTCACGGCGCCACACACCGGCCGTGCCGTTGAAGTTCATGAAGTATCCCGCGGAATGGCGCACATGCTGCTCCAGTGCGAAATGGGTATCGAGCCCGAAGGCCTGCACCCTTGTCAACAGGGAGTCAGTCTCATTGAGATGCGTCCATCGCGCCTGGACCAGCCCGATGTCGGGCGAATCAAACATTGGCAGGGTCCGACGCAGGAAATCCGGTTCCGGTACAAAGTCCGCGTCGAAGATGGCGATGAAGTCCCCGCGCGCAAACCGCAGTCCATTGCCAAGCGCACCCGCCTTGTACCCGGTGCGCTCGCTACGACGAACATGCAGGATGTCGACGCCCCGCTTTCGCCAGTACTCAACACGCGTTTCCGCCAGCTCGCAAGTGATATCCGTCGAGTCGTCGAGTACCTGGATCTCCAGTTGTTTT
>JABDKH010000047.1 GCA_013002345.1 Rhodothermales bacterium | reverse complement strand
CTGCAAGCCACTTGATGTTGTTGATATCGCGGGCGGGTCGTCTGTTCGCCTCCTGATCGGACAGGCCGTCCAGTACGTTGTTGAAGAGCTTCGTGTGCAGATCGAACTGGGCGACGAGTGCACAGGTAACGGGTGATTTGACGGCGGTTTGCATGATTGTAACCTCATGCTGTCGGTATGGAACATTGCAACTTCCAACCTAGACCCTGAATCCCGCTGGCAATGAAGTGAAATTGGAGGCTCGTGAGGTAGTCGTGGCCGCCCAAAATAGTGACGGGGATGTCCCGATCGGTGACCGGATCATGTGGTCCCTCAAATGCGCAGCTTGGATACGAGGTCGTCGTACCGACGCCGTTGCGAACAGTGCGCTTTAAGCCGTCCAGAGTGATTAGAATCGGTGCTTTCGTCGTGGCAAATACAGAGAAGCGGTTCGGACCGAACATGTTCGCCGGTCATCGTGAGTCGCGCCCAGCGACCCCGACCAGGTAGCCCACTCCGGCGCACGATGACCGCCCTTGAAGACGCCGGTAGTGGTGCCATTTTGTGGTGCAGACCAGGCAACAGCCTGGTTGTCAGCATGTGCAACTATGATGGTAGCGGGCGCATGCCGTATGAAGTGAGTTGCCGGAGCACCGACAATTCGTAAGTTTGCCCTGAACCTCGTGCACCTGCGCGCAGAAACGCACGAAGTAATGTTCATGCGAATTCACATTGAGTCGCACCCAACCGCATTAGCCGATTGAGGAATCATGAGTCGAATTGAGGTCACCCGAAAGATCCGCGCTCCGGTCGAAGTAGTATTCGACACGGTCGCTTACATCGACAACTTTTCGAAGGCCGTTCCGGAGATTGTGCGCACGAAGATTCTCTCCGAGATTAAGTCTGGAGTTGGCACACGATTCAGTGAAACCCGATCGATGCGTGGCCGCGAACACACTGTGGAACTGGAGGTAACGGAGTTTGAAAAGAACCGGATGATCCGGATCGTTGCCGATGATCACGGAGCAGTCTGGGATACCGTGTTCAGCGTAAGCGAGGTCGATGGAGTGACGACCCTGGCACTGGTTATGGATGCAAGGCCACACACACTGCTCTCAAGACTTTTGACTCCCATGATGAAGGGAATGATCGTGTCTGCGCTGAAGAAGGACATGGACGCTGTCAAGAACTACTGTGAAAAATAGCCGCGTTGACTTGATCGAAGTGGATGTAACCGATTCCGGCAGGGCGAAAGGCGGCTTCACGCGGGGTCGCGTCGCGATATTTGCAGGCGGGCGGCACGGTGCCTGCGTCCTCAAGTTCATGGCGCTGACCCTGGTTCTCCTGGTAGCGGGGACAGCCTGTAGGCCACAGGAGGAGCCCCAGGACACGCTACGGGACGCCGAAGATGCAAAGACGGAACGCACGGTGACCATCTATCGGACGGATGAGGCGGGTATTCAAACGGACTGCGGGGCGGTGGTCAGCGAGGATTGGGCTCTGCCCGAACCCCCGCCGACCGATCTCGCGTCGGCAGCCATCCGCGAAGTATTGCGCGACGTGTTGCCGGCAGCCGGTCTTCATCCTCCGGGTACGTTGCCCCTGTTGGATTATTTCCGTGGGGTCGTCATTCGAGATGGCGTGGCGATCCTGGCGTTCGAGGGCGACGCGCTGCGCTATCTCAACAATGCGGCGTGCGCGCAGATGGCGGTCAAGGCTCCGATGGTTCGGACGCTACTGGCGTTTCCGGATGTCTCGACGGTCGAGTTTGAGATCGACGGTCAGATATACCGTGACTGGGATGCGTAGCAGCTCGTGATCGTGTCTCAGACGAAGACACAAGTACATCCTTCTCGCCGAGTTTCTTTGCGTCGCGGTTTCTGTCGCTGGTCTCACCCGAAGTTGACCGCGCGATCCTTAAGCGAGCGCGCTCTCTTCACCCGAGTCGAGGATAAACAGGCAGCTCGAACTTGTCTCTCCGACCAGGCGACGAATAGATGCGAAGTCGGGGTCTGCTGTCAGGCCGAAGATGTTGAGGTCTGCTTGCGGTGGATCCGCCACGTAGTTGTTGAACGCGCCGCGGGCGACGATCACTTCTGTACTGGGCAAACGAGCGAGGTCCATTACCTGACTCATGAACTTGCGTGCGTTGTGCTCCTCATGTTCATTCTCAATAACCGTGATAAGCCGGAGGTGCGCTCCCCAGTTGAGTTTCAGTTTGTATGCGGTGAGAATAGACAGGTCGAGATTTCCGATATCCCACCGCAGCCGCCAGTCAGGACTGCGGTCACGAATCCATACGTTGACGGCCTGGCGTTGTCCGAGTCTGGCTACCGGATGGGGCGCATGGAGGAGGACGCCGAGCTTCAGTGTTGTCGCACTGCGGATAATCTTCTTGTAGATCGCCTCGCGATCATCGGACTCGGGCAGCGGAAGGAAGATGATATTCGGACGAAAGAAGGCACCCTTCAGAACCTGAAGTCCAGTGATCAGGATGTCCTGGTACGTGCCGCTGTCGACGACCGTAGCCGACGCAAACACGCCATGTTCGCGGAACGCCCGGGCCAGCGTTGAGAGGCGGCCGCCCAGTCCGTCGGCCCCTCCGGGTGACGTAATGCCCAGCAGTTTGACGGAGCCTTTCGGGTGGCAGATGTTCTGGATCAGCATGAATGCGCCGCGCAACTCGTTCGGATTCTCAACCGGCACCAGCAGATTGGGCTTCCATGCGCGCTCCTGCGTTGCCGGCATTTCCGCCACCTTCTTTGCCGCCCACTCCGCGAAGGCCACGAACAACCCGCTCCGTACATCCTCGAACGGAGCGTCAAGTCGCCGCCTGGCGAGCCAGCCGTAAAAACCGATCACGACAGCAACCGACATCAGGCTGATGGTCGGGTTGATGATGAACATCACAAAGACGGATCCGATGAGGCCGAGCCACGGAACGACGGATGGTACACGCAGAAGCGGTCGGAAACTGACGAGGCCGAGGCCTTGCTCGATCAACACCACGACGTTCAACATCGCATAGGTGATGAGGAAGAACATCGTGATGAGCGGGGCGATGGCATTCAGGTCCCGCAACAGTAGCGAGGCAAACACGATTCCGCCTGTGACGAGCATGGCGTTGCGCGGCTCCCCCGATGTTGTAAGCGCTCCTAGCCACGTGCTGCCCGGCAGGATGCGGTGGTTGCCCATCGCCTGGAGAATGCGACCCGCACCTACCATCGATGCAAGCGCCGACGAGAACGTGGCCCCGAACAGTCCGGCGATAACGGGCGGTCCCCATGCAGCCTTGTCAATGATCACAAAGTAATTGCCGACCAGTTCTTCAGGAGTTGCCGAGCGTGCTAGCCAGTAAGCGAGCAGCACGTATATCACGAAACTGACGCCGATGGCCGCCATCGTTCCGATCGGAATGCTGCGCCGCGGATCCTTGAGGTCGCCCGACATGTTCGCGCCGGCCATGATGCCGGTGGCTGCGGGGAAGAAGACGGCGAACACGATCCAGAACGTGGTGCCCGAAAACGCATTCTCAATCGAGCCGGGAAAAGTCCCCCACAGACCCACGTTCTCCACCTCATACTGCATGGACCCCTGCGCGGCCGCAACTGCAATGGAGACCAGCGAGCCGACGATAATCGCCATAATGACATACTGAGTCTTTATCGCCAGATCCGCACTCTTGTACGCGATCCCCCAGAGAGCAAGGAAAATGACGATGTCGACCAGGAAGGCGTTGTGACCCGGGAAAACCCACAGCCAGCCCTCGCGAAAACCGAAGATGTAGAGAGTGATCGCGAGCGCCTGCGAGACGTAGCGCGGGATGCCGAGGCTTCCACCCACCTCCAATCCCAGTGACTGGGAAACGATGGCGTAAGCCCCACCCGAACCGATGCGGATATTCGTCGTGATCGACGACATGGAGAGGCCGGTGCAGGCCGTGATCAGAAATGCGAGCGAGATGATGAGCAGCCCGCCGAGGATGCCCGCGTTGCCTATGACCCACCCTTCGCGCAGGTACATGATTACGCCAAGGATCGTCAGAAGCGTCGGCGTAAACACTCCGCCGAACGTCCCGAACCTCTTGCGCTCGGGCGCCGGTCCGTCCCCGCCAGGCGCCAGGACGCCTTTCAAGATCTTAGCCATTGACTCCGGTGAAGGTTGTTCGCCGAACGCTATCTAAAACATGAAATGGCGATTCGCAACAGCCGCATGATTTTGCGTTGGTGGAGGGGATCCGCAGTTGTATTTCGACAGTCTCGGATTGCAACTGGACGGCGCCCCTATGGCCGGTGGAGCAGCAGTTCTTGCGAATGGCCCGCACTGATCCGCGACGCGACACAGTCTGATCCGGTTCGCGACGGTCTCGGCTATGGCTGCCCGTCGGGGTGGTCATTATGGCGGAATTCGGGGCGATTTCGTTGGGACGGGAGCTATATTTCGTTGCTGGACAGTCACTTGTGGTCTGGATACCCTTTGGCCTGGCCCGCGAGCAGAATCAGCCTCCCGAGGAGGCGCGCGGCCGTGATATTTGTGTCGACACGCGTTCAGGACTGAAACGGTGCGGCCTCTACCGTGTATCACCCCTCCCATCTGCGTGTTTGCTTTTGCGGCCACGTACATCTGTCCTCGACCCAGAAAGGAAACTATGCGATACTTGATACTGCTCTGCTCTTTGTGCCTGACAGTCGTTGTTCAGGCCCAGGACACACCCGTCGCAAGGGACGACTTCTTCAATACCGCCGCCGACAGTACGCTTGCTGTCGAAGCTCCGGGCGTACTTGAGAATGACTCCGCTGACGCCGAAATCGAAGCGGTGGTAACTACGCCTCCGCCAAACGGAACGCTGTCGCTCTCTCGCGACGGCTCTTTCGAGTACACACCGAAGCCGGGGTTCTCCGGCACGGACCTGTTCAGCTATGTTGCGGAAACGAAAGATGTGCCGGAGCAATTCGTGATCGATCCGCTGCAGTCGGGGGCGAGGCTTTCCGCGACGCTGAGTACAGACTTTGGTGACAGGTCGGACAGCGATACCTCCGCCGTGTCCGGGACACTCACCGCGGAGGTCGTATCGAATACAGAACCGTTCACGGAAATCCACGTGACGGCGATGAACCTGGTCGTATCCGATGCGCTGAGTCTGACGTTCGACTATACGATCGTCGGATCGATCGTTGTGTCGACCGACGCCGACTCGCTGTCCCTCGGACTCGCCACGCCCGGTTTGCCCGCCGCAGTTTCCAACGGGTCGTTCAGTCAGGATTCCAACCAGGTGAACCTGAAGGGTACGCTCAATATTGCGCCTACCGGTCTCCTTGCCAATGTCGTCGACGCCGGTCCGCAGACGCTCGATGTCTCCGTACCTGCGGCTATAAGCGGAACCATCACGCAGAACGGGTCAGAGCTCCGCCTTGCATTTCCGCTGCTGGCGGAAGGCACGTTCGAGGTAGCCGGGAATACAGTGGCGGTATCTCTGGCAGGCGAAGTCGTAGCCACAGGGCCTGTGGTGGTCCCGAAAGTCTCAAACGTTGCCACCGTCGGCGTCATCGTTGCGCCGTCCGGTGTCGGCAATGAGGATACGGGCAACATCGCACGCGAATTTGCGCTCGGACAGAATTACCCGAATCCGGTCAATCAGTCTACGGCCATTACCTGGCAGCTTCCGGCGGTCTCGGATGTCTCCATCTCGTTGTTCGATGCCCTCGGACGCGAAGTCATGACGATTGTCGATGGCGTTCATTCCGCCGGCATACATCGGGCCGATCTCGATGTGTCAGTCTTGCCGGTCGGACTTTATGTGTATCGACTCCGGGCGGGTTCTCACACGGACATGAAGAAGTTCATCATAGTCCGGTAGCCAGTGGGTAAACGCAAAGTCGTGATGGCTCGGACCACGTTTCACGATCACACCGCGACCTGAGATCTGGAGGCCTTACATGTCCTCCCCGGAAGATATTCTGACCGAAGGCTGTGCAATTCTCGAGTCCGCGTTGCTGCAACATGGGTTCGAGTACGTGCCGGGAGTTTCGGCAAAAGGCAGCGGGGGCCGTTTCGCGCGTGGAGCCTTCGTTCGTGGCAACCGACGTCTGGATCTGCACGTTCGGCTTGCACTCGGCATCGTCGAATACCACGTGAGCGAGCAATCCCTGTCACATGAACGGTACATGCTTGCCGTTACGGGTCGTCGGGGCGCTTATCCCGGTTACTCATCCGATCCGATCGACGGTTTTCGACATCTTGTCACTGATCTGGAGGCGCACGGACAGGTCTTCCTCTCGGGAACCGACGAGCAGTTCGCGGACGTCTGTGAGCGCGCAAAGTCTGCCGTCGGTAGGAACGAAACGTAGACTGATCTCTCCACGTAGGCTCCCGGGCATCGATCCGTTCCTCACGACCACGGGTGCACAAACATGCCAATGAAGAGTGACGCGCTGAAGACAGTCTGGGAGCGCATCCCACTGGTCGTACGGGCCGTCGTCATCGGATTCCTCGTCTTTGCGATTGCGGGCTCTCTCGTTTGGACCGCTTTTCTGATTTTTCTCCCGCCGCCATGGCCATTCCTCGCGATGGCCGTCGTACTTGTCGTGTACGTGCAGT
>JABDKH010000046.1 GCA_013002345.1 Rhodothermales bacterium | reverse complement strand
TCTCTATGATGCTGCTTCTCGTCGGCGTGCCATAGTTTTCAAGCAGTCGTCCGTTGCCATCGAGCGTCGAGAAATAGGCCCGGTCAGAAAAGTCCAGGACGCGATTGCCATCCTTGTCGACGGCTTCAGCCATGATCATGACCCGATCTTCACCCAGGTCCTTCTGTGACAGGACCACATCTTGCAACTTGCCATGTCTGCCCACCAGGTACGTGACCTGCAGTTCATCGGATGCGACGAGTTTTCCGTCGACGAAGCCCTCAACGAGCAGATCGTTCGGCCCGTTGGTGAAAGGCACATTCCAGACGAGGCCACCAGCCGGGAAGCTTCGCGGATCCCTTGTTTTTCGCCCCAGGCTCGTGCCATCGAGGTACAGCTCGGACTCCTCCGTGTTGCAGTACACCGCGACGTCACGCCCGTCCTTTGGCCCGTTGCGGTGCGTCCAGGTCTTCGACTCGATGTAACAGAAAGGCTCTTTCGACCAGTAACTGGCAAATACGTAATACGCATCCTTGGGCTTCCCCTCCCGGTCGACCAGCCCCTTCTGATTGACATACGGAATCGGATTCTCGGGCCGCAGCGGAGTACCGAAGTCCTTGAAGGCCCACTGCGCATTCCCTGCAAAACCTGGCAAGTTCTCTGAAACCTGCAGGTGCCAGTCGAACAGATCGACGATATAGTTTTCGTTCCAGTCGGAGCCCTTCGCAACGCTTTTTACGACGGCCTGATTCATGGCTTCAGCCACGGTCACCTGGCCTCCCCGAATGCCGTCCTTGTCGATGGGTTTTTCGGTGTGCCGCCCCACGTGACTTGATCCGCCGTATTCCATGTGCAGGAACGCCGGATACTTCAGCATCGAATCTTTGAGGGCTTCCTCGTACTGGCCGTAAGCGCCCCCATACCAGCCTGCCCAGATTGACGGCGAAAAAGCATCGACAATATCGGCGCCAGGATAATATTTTCGAAGGGTCGTCAGACGGCTCGGATCCAGTTCCTTGGTCAGCTTGTTGAGCTTCGCAAGGTACGGATTGATGACGTCGGTGGCGCCGCCGCCGGGGAAGTCTTCTTCCCAATACATTTCGTTGCCCAGCGACCAAAATGCAATGCTCGGATGGTTCCTGTTTTGTGCGATCTGAGCACGCCAGACGGCTTCAGTGTTCTGCTCCCACAAAGCACCGCCCTTGCCGCCACGGCACCAGGGCAACTCGTCCCAGATGATCAGGCCGAACTCATCGGCGGCCCGGTATACCTCCGGGTCCTGGGGGTAATGACCCAGGCGCACGAAGTTGGCACCCATGTCTTTGATCATCTGCATATCCTTGCGGTGCTGCTCATTGGACAGCGCAGCACCCAGACCGGCGTGATCCTCGTGGCGGTGAGTGCCGCGGATCAAGAGACGCTCGCCATTCAGAAAGAATCCCTGCTGCGGCCGCATCTCGAACCACCGGTAGCCGAACGACTCGCTAACGTCATGAATCACCGTGTCGTCCGGGCCGATCAGTTCGACGACCACCCGGTAAAGGCTGGGTGTCTCGGGCGACCACAATTGCGGGCTGTCGAGCGAATCGAATTCGAGCTCGACTTCCCGAACACCGGGCATCACCGGTAACTCGACCTCGTTCGAGTCAAGCACGTCCCCACCCGGTGAAAGGAGATCAGCACGCACGCGCGTCACCGCACTGCTCGCCGCAGCACTGTCGACGACGACGGTGACTTTCGTCGACGCGCGCTCGCGGCTGACTTCCGGCGTATCGATCCATACGCGCTGGATGTAGTCTTGCGGCAGGTTCTTCAGCCAGACATCTCGGGTAATGCCACCGTGTATGAAGAAATCGGATTTCTGCGAGGGGATCAGGTTCGGGTTGTAGGCATTGGTCACCCTGACCATCAGGAGATTTTCGTCATCGGACTTCAAGTAATCGGTGATCTCGATATCGAAGCCCACATATCCGCCAACGTGGCGTCCCGCCAGTTGACCGTTGACGTAGACATCCGTCTCCATGTTTGCGCCTTCGAAATACAAGACCTGACGATGCTCGCCG
>JABDKH010000045.1 GCA_013002345.1 Rhodothermales bacterium | reverse complement strand
ATGTTTCGACCACGTACGGAATGAACCGCTCCTGCGTCTGCGGATCGAAATACTCCATCTTCTTGCCCGAGTACTCCTGATGACGCATCAGGTCATAGTCCGTTCGAGAGTGAATCCCTTCGACCTCCTGCAAACCGATCGGGAATTCGTAGGCAATGTCGACTGCCGCGTCCGCATAGTGGGCGAGCTTGTCGTGTTCTTTCCACTGCAGCTTCGACGCGCGGATACCATTATCGAGATGCCATTGCCATCTCTTCTCCCGCCACTCCTCATACGCCTCCATTTGTGCACCGGGCTTCACGAAGTACTGCATTTCCATCTGCTCGAACTCGCGCATCCGGAAGATGAACTGGCGGGCCACGATCTCATTACGGAACGCCTTCCCCATCTGGGCGATGCCGAACGGGATCTGCTGTCTGGCCGTCTCGCGCACATTATGGAAGTTGACGAAGATGCCCTGCGCCGTTTCCGGCCGGAGGTACACCGTGTTATCCGTCTCGCTGAGCGCTCCGACGTGGGTAGAAAACATGAGATTGAACTGGCGGACTTCCGTCCAGTCGAAGGCGCCCGATTCCGGTGCCCGAATCTCCTCTTCAAGGATCAGATTGTAGAGACCGAGAGATATGTCGTCTGAATGAAGCGCAGCGACAAGTGCGTCGTGCACGCGATCTGCCCGCTCGTCTTTCCCCTTTTTGCGTAACCGGTTGATGTGTCCTTCGATCAGTTGATCGGCCCGGTATCTCATCTTCGACTGTTTGTCGTCGATCATGGGGTCGTTGAAGGCGTCCACGTGACCGCTCGCCTTCCAGACTGTCGGGTGCATCAGGATAGCCGCGTCGACGCCGTCGATGTTGTCGTGGCGATACACCATGGCACGCCACCAGGCATCCTGCACGTTCCGCTTCAACTCCACGCCGAGCGGTCCGTAATCGTAGGTCGCCCCGAGACCGCCGTAAATTTCGGACGACTGAAATATGAACCCGCGTCTTTTGCTGAGCGAGACTATGGTATCGAGCGTTACACTCATGCCGATTCGGGGGTTGACGCAAGGGACGACACATCAGAGTGTGTCAAGAAAAAGGCATCTCGACACCGAGATGCCCACAACGATGTAAAGCTAGACCGACACCGTCTCGATTTCAATCTGCCGGCGGTGAATTTCGAGTAATTTGACCCGGAGAGGTCAGTCTGGAATAAGACCCCGTTCAGCAAGCGACGTGTAACCGCGACCTGCGATTATTATGTGATCGTGGATGGGAATTCCGACTACGCGACTCGCCTGTACGAGTTGTCGCGTGACACGAATGTCCTCGCGGCTGGGTTCGGGATTTTCGGACGGATGATTGTGGAGACATATGATCCCGGCTGCATTCTCCAGGATCGCCTCGCGAAATACGGCACGCGGTTCGACAATGCTTGCGGCCAGGCCGCCCTCACTGATGACCCGGTCTCCCAGAATGACGTTGGCTGTGTTGAGGAGCACTATCCGGAAAACCTCATTCTTCAGATCGCGCATGAATGGCCCATACAGACCGGCAATGTCCTCCGGACCGAACACCTGCGGGCGGCTGCTCTCCCGCATCGACTCGATGCGCCGACTGATCTCGAATACCGCCTGAAGCCGCGCTGCCTTTGCTCGTCCGACACCATGTGCCTGCGTGAGTTGTTTGACGTCTCGACGAGAGATACCTCTGAGCGAACCGTAGTCCCGCATCAGCGATCGGCCCAGTTCGACCGCCGAATATGATCTCTGCTTGGTCCTGGTGCCGCTCCCGAACACGATCGCGATGAGTTCGGCATCCGAAAGCACGCCAGCGCCGTGAAGGACCAGTTTTTCTCGTGGGCGATCTTCGAGGCGCCACGATTTGATCGACGCGTGGTAGACGTCGGTATTGTCGGTGTCGTCCGGTTCGCTGCTCAAGGCGCCGGGTAGCATTGATTTCGCATCAATCCTATGACACCTTTCATGGACCCGCCATAACCGTCAATCGGTCACGTTCGCCATCAGACCGTCAAGCAGCTGGTCGTTTGTCGGCACCTGCTGCACGTGGCGGACTAGCGCCTGCATCGCCTCGATCGGCGACCGAGTGTTGAGCGCACGGAAAAGACGATGATGCTGTTCGATCTTGTCACCCAGCAACCGCTCTTCGTTCCTCGTCCCGCTCTTTCTCAGATTGATTGCAGGATATATTCTCTTGTTCGCCATCTCGCGATCGAGCACGATCTCCGAGTTTCCCGTTCCCTTGAACTCCTCGAATATCACCTCATCCATCCGACTGCCGGTTTCAATCAGTGCGGTCGCGATGATTGTCAGCGAACCACCGCCTTCAATATTGCGGGCGGACCCGAAGATTCGACGAGGCACCTTCATCGCTCCGGCGTCCAGGCCTCCGGATAGCGTGCGGCCACTGCCCGATGAATACAGGTTGAATGTCCTTCCCAGCCTCGTCAGCGAATCGAGCAGGATCACGACATCCTTTTTCATCTCGACTTCCCGCTTGGCATACTCGAGCGCCAGCGTCGATACCCGAACGTGATTGTCGTCGTCATGGTCGTTCGACGATGCAAACACCATGGCGGCGGTCGATCTCTTGAAGTCTGTGACTTCTTCCGGCCGCTCATCCACCAGGAGCGCCACGAGCTCGATCTCCGGATGGTTCTTTGTGACCGACGCCGCGATGTCCTTCAAAAGAAGCGTCTTACCGGTTCGCGGGGGTGCAACAATGAGCGCCCTCTGCCCTTTCCCGATTGGCGCGACCAGGTCGACGATGCGCATGTTGATGTCGGACGGACCGCTGACCAGCTCAAGTTTTTCGTCCGGGTAGATGATCTGGCCGGAGTCGAAATTTTTGAATTTCGGCCACGCTTCGGGATCGAGACCCATGATCGTGTCGATGCGGTGGACCTGCATGTCGCCTTTCTTGCCGGGGCGCAAAGTGCCCTCCATGATCAGGCCGTCACGGAGCTTGTATTTGCGAATGAGTGGCGGCGGTACGAACGGGTCCTTCTTTCCCTTGGGTACATCGGCGCGGAGTCCTCGGATGAAGCCAAACTTTTTGTCTCCGATGAGCTCGAGGATACCTGAGAATCTTGGTTTTGAGTCTTCCATAA
>JABDKH010000044.1 GCA_013002345.1 Rhodothermales bacterium | reverse complement strand
CACTAGAGGGCGCGCGCGCGACGCTTCGTGTCACTTCCTGTCATTCTTGCCAGGAAGTGTCGCGGTTGTGACCGAAAGCGCCAGGGAGTGACTCCCGGTGACAACCAGCGTCAGTTTGTGACTCGCTCCTGCAGGGCAAGGGAGAGTTTTGTCTGCCAACAAAACTGCACGGCCGTCGCTTCGGGTCTTGGTCCCGAGCTTGGCCGTGGTTCGCGCGCTCAACGCCTTCGGCTTATTCGCACGCGTGAACACCAGGGGTCCCCCGCGCAAAATGTGCGCTGAAGAGGAGAGTAAAGAATTACGTATTGTGACGCATCCCGTGGCGACCCTAGTTGTCCTTGGAGGATGAGTGTGCGGATTCGCGAATCCGGGGAGGTTGTGATGCGGTACTTACTGGGACTTCTATGGATTGCCGTGTTGGGCATGGCTCCGTTGGTGGGGTGCACCGAAACCAAGCAGCAAGAGCCCGATCTCGACTGGCCACCGAACGCAACCGCCTACTTCGACGAGTACGGCATCCTCAATGCCGACTGCGACACCGACGAGGACTGCGCGATGGTGCTCGGCTACTACCACGCGGCCGATCGGTTCGTGCAGATGGATTTCCGGCGGCGATTCGCCACGGGTCAGCTGACCGACATCATCGACAAGGGCTTGGCTCAGCTCGTCGGAGTCCCCGAGATTGCAGCCCGGAATCGTGCGCTCTTTTCGACGCGGGACGGTGAGCCGGCTGAGGAGTTCCTCCTCACGCAAGCGTCCGACAAGACCATTGCCATGCTCGAGGCCTATAGCGCGGGGGTCAACCAATGGATTGATGACCTGCGTAATGGCCGAAACGATGCCGTCTTCCCCCGCGAGTTCGAGGGCTTTCCGTTTACGTACGGGCCCGAAGACGTTCCCGAGTGGACGCCCTCGGACAGCATCGCTGCGGTGATGGCGTCCGTCTCAGCACAGACCAGGTTCACGGAACCCTATGAGGCGGCCGCGGGCGTGGCACGCGAGACGATCGAGGACGACGACAGGTTCTTCGACCTGTGGGCTACCCGTCCGCTTCCATCATCGATTCTTCCCCCGGGCTGGACGCCACCAGCGTCCCAGGAAGCTTCTGCAGATCAAAGGCTAACCACGACGCAGCGCCCCCAAGATGAATCTCTTCGCGCGGGTCCAGCACTTCAGCGCCTCCACCGCCGCCTCGAGGAAGCTGAAGAGCTCTTCGGCTCGTTTCTCGGAGCAGGCCTGGAGGGTGGATCGAACAATTGGGCGATTGCTCCGTCGCGCAGCACGACGGGTCACGCCTTGTTTGCTGGCGATCCGCATCTTCGACTGAACCAGCCAGTCGAAAGCTACTATGCGCATCTGGACTCAAAGACTCGTGGAAGCGGACAGCTTCATGTCGCCGGTGCAACGTCGCCGGCCTTGCCCTGGGTCATTACCGGCCAGAATGAGAAGATCGCATGGGGGGGGACGTGGACCTTTCTTGACATGAGCGACCTCTACGTGGAGCAACTCGTCAAAGATGCGGATGGCGACCCCATGGGGGTGATGTTTCAGGGCGAGGTCGTTCCACTCAAGCGGGTCCCGTTCCCCGTGACTTTCAGTGATGGGAGCACGGAGGAGCTGGAGCTTCTCTTCGTTCCGCACCACGGTCCTGTGCGCGAGTTGGACGCCGCCAACGACGTCGCGATTACGCTCCGTTGGACTGGCGCCGACGCGGACACCGACCTCGAATATCTACAGGCGTTGAACGTCGCAGGAAGTGTCGTGGAGGCGCGGACGGCTCTACGAAACATCACCACGGTAGCCAACAACCTCGTGGTCGCGGACACCGCGGGCGACATCGGTTGGTTCCCCTACTCGCGCGTTCCCAAGCGCACCTGGGCAACCGAACTGCTGGGTGAGGCCCATCCCATGCTGCCGCTCGACGGCCGCTGCGAGACGCCGGAGCGTTGCTATGAGTGGATGGAGTACTTCACCTACGAGGACCTTCCGCAAGCCTTGAATCCAAGCGAGGGCTTCATCGCCACGGCCAACAATGACATGACCGGGGCCCTGCTTGACGGCGACCCGACCAACGACGGCTATCCGCCTTTGCAGACGTTCGTCCCCGTGCTTGGTGCTCGCCACACACGGATCACGGACCTGATCGAAGAGATCGGGTCCGAGCACACCACCGACACGATGCACAGCATGCAGCACGACACGCATTCGGTGCTCGCCGAGCGCATGCTGCCAGGGTTCATCGAAATCGCGAACTCAGACCTGACGACGTTGACGGAAACCGGACAGAAGGTTCTGAACGCCCTCGAGGCGTGGGAATCGCTTACCTGCCCGACGGGAGTCAACGGCTACTACACGGACTCTCCGCTCACGGACGATCCCCAAGAGCTCCTCGAGTCATCGGGCTGTGCCGCATTTCACGCCGTGTACTACAAGTGCGACTTGGCACCGAGGAACCAACCCACGGTCTATCGCTGGGTGTACTTCTACTCCGTGTCTGATCCGAGCCGACTACGCAAAGGGGACGTGTATTGGGACGACCCGGCCACTCCAGAGGAAGAAACCAAGTATCAGGTGATCGAGGGGTGCTTTGATGAAGCGGGTCGGCTTCTCATCACCGACCTCGCTCTAGGAGAAGACGAGACAAAGTGGGCGTGGGGTCGAGCACAAGGCATGGTTTTGAGTTCCGACCTCGCCAATTTCGGGATCTCGACATACAACAACCCGCCCGGCCAGCCACTCTTTGCGAACGAGGGGGGAGCTCTAACGATCAGCCCCACCAATCCTGTCCTGGAGTCATCGGGTTTCGTTCAGCGAGATGGGTCGACGCTACGTCGGATCTGCGAGGCGCTGCCCACGGGTCCACGTTGCACCATCGAGGTGCCCGGGGGCCAGTCAGGCCACATCAGCTCGGACGACTACGACGACCTGCTGTTCAAGTACCTCAGTGGGGAGCCCATCGACTTGGTGTTCGACATCGAGCAAGCCAAGGCCAACGCGGTGAGAACCATCACCTTCAAGTGACACCTTCGCTCTGGCGTGGTTGTGGACCTCAGCGCGGCGCTTTCAGGGGGCGAGACATGCGATGTCCGGCGCTAGAGTTCGCGCTTCCCGCCGCAGCGCATCGAACGCATCGAACATCGCCCAGACCTCCGCGAGCTCACGCGCCACATCGGGCAAAGGGACTTGTGACATTGTCATGAGAACGTCCGGCAACGCGTCTTGCTCGTGTTCTTCGGACGTGTTCACATCGACACCAGTGCGCGAAACCGTTGGAGAATCTTCCGAATCGGGTGAGTTCCCTGCAGTTCGATTCCAAGCGCCCTCTCGCTAGGCGGCAGCTTAGGGCACTTCGTCGAAGTGGTGGGGTCCACCTGCGGCCAGCTTCAGCGGTGGATGGCGACAGGTTCGGCAGCGGGTGCCACGATTTCATTGCGTTCTTCGACCAGCTACGCAGCAATCACGACCTCCATCGGTACCCCAAACTCCACCGGACAACGCTGTGCGTAACGGGCCCCCGCAACCAACGAAGTCGGGCACTTAGCGAATGGGCTAGGTGCCTTTCTTTTTGCTCGGTGCCCTGAGGGTGCCGTGCGGTGCTGCAGCAGGCTGCAAAGACTCGACCAAACGCAGCTGTGCACCCGATCCAAGGTGCGCGTAGACGTGCGTACTCTGCTCTGAACGATGTCCAAGCTGCGCTTGTACAGCCTTGATGGAGTGCCCGCTGGTCACCGCTTGGCTTGCGACCGAGTGGCGCCCGAGGGCGTGGTGACTGAGTGGTCGAAGCCCAAGCGCCCGCTGGACGACGACCATCGGGCGTTTGTAGCTGTCGATGTAGCGAGGAAAGCTCCCGTCCTTGCTGAACAGAAACTCGCGACCGGCGTATCCCTGCCGGATATGCCACCGGATTGCGTCGAGGATGTCCTCGGTCACGTCCAGCACGTAGGCCTCGTTGTTCTTGCGGCTGACCAGCATGGCTGCCCGGTCTTTGGTGCCGCGTTGAACCCCGCGGTCGATGACCAACTGGGGTGGGATGTCTCGGAGTCGGCTCCGCGCGATGGCGTAGACCTCCGAGACGCGAAGCCCGAGTCGGGCCGAGAGGTAGAAGAAGAGGTACCATTCGGGTTGGAGCTCGAACATTCCGGTCAAGAACCGGTCTCGCTCCGCCTCCGAGTACCACTTCGGTTGCTTCTTCGGGGTTCGTTCGGTCGGGACGTAGGGCACCGCAGCTAAGAGCCCCCGTTTCCAACAGAACCGTAGAACGGCTCGCACCAAGGCGAGTCGATTGTTGACCGATTTTGGTCCGAGCCGGGAGGGAAGGGCGCGCTTCAGCGCGTCCATCGCTGCGGTGTCCACTTCCTCGATGAAGAGGTGTCCCAGCACGGGTTTGATCTGCGGCCAGAGATTCCCGTAGGAGTCCCGACTGCGATCCTTCATGGTGGTCGCTGACATGTACTGTTCGTACGCGTCGGCAAATTGGATGCGCTTGTGACCTGAGATTAGATCTTCGCGCACCCTTCGTTCGGCTTCGCGCGCCTCGGCCCTCGTCTTGAAGCCAGCCTTTCGCTGGCGCCGGTGGCCTTGGAGCTTGAAGTCGTATTGCCAAGAGTTGGCTCGCTTTCTAACGGCCATACGGTTCGGTCCTTTCTGCCAGGAACGTCCGCATCGCCATGTCCGGGTTCGTCAGATAGAGGTCTAACATATCCCGGCGGAACCGGCGTACGCGCGCCCGTCCGTAGACGGGTATTTGCCCCGCCGAGACGAGGTTTCGCAGGTGACCGACTGACCAGCCCGTATAGGATGCCGCTTGCGTGTAGGTGAGCCACGTCGGCGCTTGTGTAGCGTCCTGCATCAGCAGAATCTCCTCGCTTGCATCGACTGTGACCCCCCGTGAACCATCGCCCTTTCCTGACGGACCGCCCTCGCGCGCAATGCGCGGAACCGTCCACCTCTATTATCGGTTTTGCCCCCCAAAATGTTGTCCTGGCTCGTGATTTTTTTTCGCGTCGGGCTCCCCGCAGGCGATTGGTCAGCGTGTGACTCTGAGTGCACTCCGTGTGCACTCCGTGTGCACTCCGTGTGACAGCATGGGACCCAACTTGTTGGGGCAAGGTGGAGTTTTGTCTGCCAACAAAACTGCAAGTGCCTCACGCTAACGTCTCTTGCGTTCACGCTCGGCACTTGATGACGCGCTCAACGCCTTCGGCTTATTCGCGCGCTCCGCCGTTGCGGGTTGTCCTCCCGAGACGATCCAGGCGCTCGCCGACTGCCTCCAGGCGTGTACCCAACGTCGGAACGATTCGTTCGAGACTGATCATGGTGACGGGCGGTTCAGCGTTACGCAGCATCGCGAAGGAGGCAGAGCATAGCTGGTACGTTCATGCGGTGCAGTGGCCGTAGCCGATGGCGTGCCCTAGAAACAAAGCATTGCGCGTGTCCGAAACAATAAGGGACGGGAGAGTTTATCAATTTCGGGTCGATTAGACTGGCCAGGAAAACCAAGTCATGCCAAACCAGCTTACGAAAAAAAGGAAATGAAAATGAGAAGCATGACAAAGTTGACTCCGTGGCTTGTTGTTGCTGCTGCTGCGTCCTGCTTGGCCGGCTTGGCCAGCTTCGGCCCGAGTGCTGATGCTTGCTCACGAAGCATGTGGACCGCCAAGGGGCAGCCCGTTCTGGTCGGTAGGAACATGGATTGGACCGCGAAGATGGGGACCAAGCTGTACGTCATGCCGAAAGGGATCAAGCGCCAAGGGATGACGGAAGCCAACCCGCTCAAGTGGACCTCGAAGTACGGCAGTATCGTGGCCAGCGTTTGGGATTGTGCAACCGCCGACGGAATGAACGAAGCGGGGCTGAGCGTGAACCTGCTGTACCTGGCGGAGTCGAAGTACGGCGATCGTGACACTGCCAGACCGGGGCTCTCCGTTTCACTTTGGACGCAGTATTACCTAGACAACTTCGCAACGGTCGCCGACGCGGTGAAAGCGAGCAAGTCGTTTCAGGTACAACCTCTCATGATCAAGCACCACGCGGTGAAGGTCGCTTCACCCGTGCACTTGTCTCTGGCCGACGCGTCCGGTGACTCTGCGATCATCGAAATCCTCGACGGTGAGGTTGTCATTCATCACGGCAAGCAGTACACCGTGATGACGAACTCGCCGCCCTACGATGAGCAGCTCGTCTTGCTGAAGCAGTATGAGGGGCTGGGTGGTAAGAAACCCCTGCCTGGAACTTCCGAAGCGGCGGATCGATTCGTTCGAGGCGCCTACTACCTAACGAAGCTTCCCGCGCAGCCAGATTCCTATCAGCAAGCGGTCGCAGGCGTTTTGTCTGTCATGCGGAACCAGGCCACACCGATCGGCGCGAACGATCCCGAGCGGCCCAACATCGCGGCAACCCTATGGCACACAGTGAGTGACCTCACGAACAAACGCTACTATTTCGAGTTCACCGACATGCCCAATGTGGTTTGGATCGATCTGGACAAGCTGAATCTGCGCAAGGGGGCCCCGATCCAGATGTTCGATCTGGCTTCTCACCTCGAAGCCAGCGGAGAGGTGTCGGGGAAGTTCAAGCGTGCGAAGCCGATCAAGTGGCAGGAGGCTGGTACGACGGTGGCCTGGAAGCCGACCCCGAAATCGCGGTGAGTTCGTGGAGCGACAGAAGGGATTGCCCAACCTCCAGCTGGAGCGGAGCCTAGACGGGTACACATGTTGGGCTTAGACTAGTTTCAATGGGAACCCGGTCCGAGATCCATGCATTGATCGATGCGCTGGCCGACGAGGAGCTCGACGCGGTGCGTACTGTTCTGAACGCCGTTCGCGCGGAAGATGGCTTTGAGAGCCTGAGCGAAGACGACTTGGAAAGACTCCGGGCATCGGTGCGGCGTGGGCTTGCGCAAGGTGAGGCGGGAAAGGGCCGTTCCATCCAAGAGTTCATGAAAGAGCTGTGAGTTTTCGCGTCCGCATCTCGCCCGAAGCGGAGCGGCAAGTGCGTGAGCTAGAGGGTTGGTGGGCTGCGAACCGGCCCGCTGCCCGAACGAGCTTCAAGGAAGCACTCAGCGCAGTAGTTGGCCACATCTCCCGGATGCCTAGTATCGGGCGACCGTGCGACGATATTCAGTTGCCCGGCGTGCGGCGCTTGTTGATCGAGGGCACACCTTACGCGGTCTTCTATTCGGTCGACCGCGAAGCGACCGAGATACTCATCGCTGCCGTCTGGAGTCGTGCACGCGGCAGCAGTCCGCCCGTACCCTGAGCGACAACGGCGCTAGTCGGGTCGGTGAGAGAAGCGCCTTGGTCAGATCGTTCTCGTTGACCTGACGTTGACGTGTCGATGTGAAATCAAGTGATATGAAGTGAGGAACCGCAAACACGGCGATGCGCGCAAGTCCCGGTCATGTTTGGGTTTCTCTTGAGTTCCGTTTGTTTGCGCGATGCTGTGTTTGGCCGGCTTCGTTGCTTTGGGAGCATGAGGTTGTCGCTTCGTTTGATCCCGACGTTCGCAGTTCACCCGATTCACATGGCTCGGGGGTAAGTGAGACGATCTTCTTTGCGTTCCGTCCCCTTTTTGAGGACGACGTCTCAGTTTCTTGGAGGTCCGCGACGCTGACGTGAGGTGCCGCGGATCCAAGCGAGCGAACTGACTACGTCCAAGCGCGCCCGGTGACCTGAGGGTGCCTTAAGGATGTGAAATCGAATGATACGAAGTGACGACCCATGAACATGGCGAAGGGACTAACTCCTGGTCTTCATTGTGGTCTTGTAGCGATTACGATGGGTTGTGTTGGTCGGCGAGCACCGGGCTTTGTGAACTCATAACCCGAAGGTCGTCAGTTCAAATCTGGCCCCCGCAACCATGGTCAAGGCCGGCTCCTTCGAGCCGGCCTTTTCCCGTTTTGTGCCAGATTCAGTGGCGACGATACTCGGCCGGCTCCGTGGACTGGCGCCCACTCCGCTTCGGCCTCGTACAACGCCAAACAAATCTGGCCCCCGCAACCAACGAAGTCAGGCACTTAGCGAATGAGCTAGGTGCCTTTCTTTTTGCCGGTGGCGTGCGGTGCCGCTCACCTTCGCAGCGTGGTCGAGGTGAGGCGAGGCTAGAGAGGTGCGTCGAGGTCGTGGGCGCTATTCCGTTTCGCCTCGTTGGTAGCGATCGAGCTCATCGGGGTCGAATCCGACATCGGAGTCGACCCACTCATCTCTCAGAAAATCGTTCTCGGGTGGTAAACGGAGGACGCGATCGAGGAGGCGCCGACATAGTCGGTCGACGAAGTTGATGTCGCGCGACGCGCGTTGGCCAAGCCATTGAACGATGCGCGCCTTCGTGTCTTCTAGGAAGCGTTTCATTGCGCGCCCTCCGGCGGCGCGTCGAGCCGCTCGATCCGACATGGGATGCCCTTCAGGTGCGGGACGCCCTGTTCGCGATCCAAGAAATCTTCGTCGTCGGGACAGAGCTGCGCGTCTGCGTGGGCCAGGGCACCGGAGAGGTGACCCGCACCTTGCTTCATTTCGGGCTTCCACCAACCGTGGGGAATTCGCACGAGCCCGTCGGGCATGGCGTCCTTCACCAGGACCTGCATGGCGGCGCTACCGGTCGGATTGATGACCTCCGCCCAGTCGCCCTCGGCGATGCCTTGCGCCTTCGCGGTTCCGGGGCTCACGAAGAGATTGGGTTCGGGCTTTCGCGCGCGAAGCTCGGGGACGTGTCGTTGCCCGGTTTGGAAGAACTCGTCTTCGCGTACGCCGGTGAACATCATCAGCGGGTACTCCGGGTTCGGGGGCGGGTCGTCGCGGAAGTAGGGAAGGGGGTCGAACCCGAGTCCCTCCAGGATCGACGACTTGAGCTCGACCTTCCCACTCGGAGTGGCGAAACCGGTCTTTTCGTACTTTCGGAACTCGAGTGGTCCGAAGTAAATCTCGTAGGACTCCGAGAATTCCGCCCAACTCATGCCCGAGGGTTCGAGCCGGTAGTCGTAGAAGTCCTCGAGAGTGTCCCACGGGATGATGTCACCGCGGCCCATCGCAGTCGCTAGCCGCTTCCATACCGAGAACGTGCTTTCGCACTCGCCAAGTGGTTCCATCGACTTCTGCGAGGGCCGCACCATCGAGCTCCAGCCAAACGAGTCGTGCAGCCAAGGCCGCTCGAGCCAGCTGTCGCCGGGAAGCACATAGTCGGCAAGCTGTGCGGTGGGGGTCATGAACTGTTCGTGCACGACGATGAGATCTTGATTCATCATCCCTTTGAGAATGAGCGGCATGTTGGCGAAGCTGAGGAGCGTATTGTTCCCAAGCGAAAAGAACGCTTTCACCGGATACCGGCCCTCTCCGGCCATGGCGCGGAACGTCGCTGACGGGTTGGCCATGAAGCATCCGGTAACCTGATTTGTGTACTCGTACCCCCAGACGCGTTTCGTGTGCTCGAGAAGACCGGCCTGTCCGCGATACGTGAAAGCAGGGTGCGTGTCCGAACCGAGCTGCTTCGCCTTCTGCTCTTCCGAGAGCATTTCGTGCGCTTCAATTTTGGACTCGGGGATGACGTGTGGGTGGAAGCCTTGGAGCGCCTCGCCGCCCGGCACGTCGACGTAGCCACAGACCGAACGAAGAATCGATTGAAGTCGAATCCCCGACGTGCTGTTTCGCTGCATGTCGGTGATCGGGGTCCAAGGGATCACCGCTGGCCCGTGCGTCGCGTAAATGCGAGCCGCCTTTCGAATCTCCTCTGGATCGCAGCCGGTGATCTTCGCAACGCGGTCGAGCGGAAACTCGTCCACGCGCGCGCGGAGCTCGTCGAATCCGACCGTCCAGTTCTCGACGAAATCTTTGTCGTAGAGCCCTTCGTCGAAGATGACCTTGAGCCAGCCGAACAACATTGCGGTGTCGGTGCCTGCGCGGAGTGGCAACCAGACATCGGCCAGCTCCGCATTCGAGCTCTTGCGCGGATCGAGGACGATGAGCTTGGCGCCGCGCGCCTGCGCACGACGAATCTGATTGTAGACGGGCACCCAGCTGTTGCGTCGGGGGTTGTGGCCGATGAGCACGATGCAGTTCGTGTTGGGGAAGTCGGCGAAGGGAAACCAGCCGTACGTCATTCGATTGATGGCCGCGGTGTTGCCCGCGCAAAGTGCCACGCCGCTGATCCAGTTCGGGGACCCCAGGTGGTTCATCAGCCGGCGTCCGAGACCGTGATCGGTCGCGGTGTTCCACTGACTCGTCGACACCGCCCACGCCTCGGGCCCGTCGCGGTCGATGATGGCCTGAAGCCGCGCGGCAATGTCGGTCATCGCCTCGTCCCAGCTCACCTGCTCCCACTTGCCGGAGCCGCGTTCGCCGACACGCTTGAGCGGATGCATCAGGCGGTTCGGGTGGGCAAACGCCTTGGGCGCGACGATGCCCTTCATGCAGATGTTGTCGCGAAAGATGGGGTTGTCGCTCGAACGGACGCGAACGACCCGGCCCTTCTTGACCTCGGTGACGACGTTGCACGAGACGTCGCAGGTTGCGCACAGCGTCCGCTTGGTTTCCACACCTGGCTTGGTCCGGCTCGGATGCCGTGGCGCGGACATCTCGGTGGGATCGACGGAGTAGATGGATGGCATGAAGGGCTCCTGGCTGAGGATCGTCGAAAGGAGCAATAAAACATACCCTGCCCGATTGCCACCGTGGTGGCCCGGCTCGGTGGGCGACCCATCCCGTGGGGATGTGCTTGCGACCACGTTGATGGCGTTGACGATCGGCCTTCAATCCATGTCACGCACCGCTTCCGCGGAGGATTTCTTTGCCCTGTACACAATCGTCGATACGGCGATGGACGTCGAGCGCGGCGTGTATACGCCGGGTTCGTGAAGGACTTCACCCGCACACAGGAGAACGCTAAGACTGGTTCGATACGTACATGACACCTCCGTCGGGGTGGACCTTGGCGCGGGGTCGAGCGGACGCAAACAAAACGCCCCCGCTTGTCCGAAATCTTCTGACGACCTACACTCGCCAATGCCCTATGAAACGGTTCCGAGATTGCCGGGAAACTCCGCGCGCGGTTTCCGCGATTCGGTGGGCGCCAGCCAAGACTCCGGGCCCAACGGGAAACCTAGCCCGTATCTTGAGCTCGTTGCTTGCGATCGGGACCGTTACATCAGCGTGCGAACAAACCAACCGGGACCAGGTGGGCGCTGAGACACTCGCGAGCCTCGTGGAAGTGCGACCGGGGGACATCCAGCCCCTTGTCCGTGCGACTGAAGCGCGCGGCGTCTTGGTGAACATGTGGTCTACGTGGTGTGCGCCCTGTGTTGAGGAGTTCCCGGCTCTGCGGCGAGTGGGTCGTGCCTACGGACCGCAGGGTCTAGCGACACTCTTCATCTCCACTGATCTCGCTGCCAACCGCGGGGAGGCGATCTCGTTTCTGAAGGCTCAGGGGGTGCCGATGCCAGGGTACATCAAGGCGGGAAGCGACCAGGCCTTCATCCCGGCCCTCCATCCCGAATGGTCCGGGGCGCTGCCCGCTACCGTGCTGTTCGACTCGCAAGGCGTCGCTCGCCACCTTTGGGAGGGCTCGGTGAACCTGGAGGTGCTGGAGGCTAGCATTCGAGATCTACTGAAGGAAGAACCACGAGAGCCATAAGATGAACACTACACTGCAGCTCCATGTCGTTCTGCTCGCAGCCATGCTCTGGAATCTCACTGCCTGTGAGCGGCGCACGGACGCGAACGCGCAGGAGCCACCATCGACCCCAGCGGCTACTCCGAAGAAGGTTGAGACCACGCCGGCGCCAACCCCAGCGCCCTCGTCGAAGAGCGTGAGTCTCAAACTTGGAGATCGTGCGCCGATGCTCCGCGAAAAAATGAGAAACGTCGACGGAGAAATGGTCACGATCGAGAGCAGCGCAGGAGCCCGAGGCACGCTGGTCATCTTCACTTGCAATCATTGCCCGTGGTCACAGGCCTGGGAAGGTCGCATCGCGAAGCTTGGCAACACCTATGATCCCCGCGGAATCGGTGTAGTTGCCATTAACTCGAACGACCCAAGCGTGTTCCCGATCGACGGATTCGAGGCAATGCAGGCACGCGCTAGACAACTCAGCCTTGAATTTCCCTACGCGATGGACGTGACCTCGAACATAGCGCGAGCCTACGGCGCGAAGAAGACGCCGGAGGTGTATCTCTTCGATGCGGAACAACGCCTCGTCTACCATGGTGCCGTGGACGACAACCCGGACATCGCCGACGTAAGCCAACACTTCTTGAAGGACGCGCTCGATGCGCTGCTGGCGGACCAACCCGTCGAGGTGGCCGAGACACGGGCGATCGGTTGCTCGATCAAGTTTCGGTAGGAGCCGCAGGCGGAGGAAGCATAGCCAGCGCTTGCCCTCCCATTCGTTCCAATGTCTCGGGTTGGAACGCCCCGCGAGCCATCACGCGAATCCCAATGAACATCCCGAGTAGGCCGGCAGCGGCGGCCTCAGTCTCGACCTCGTTCGAGATCTCGCCGCGAATCTTTCCATGCTCGATCAGCCGAACAAAGAACTGACGAAAATCGGCGAGCGCGGCGGTCACGAGCATCTTGATCTCCTCGGTTTGAGACTGGAGGTTCACCGCTGTGTTGACCAATAGACAGCCCCGCTTCGTGGCGTCTGCAAGTGACTCCTGAACTACGTGTTCGAACAGCGCTCGAACCGACTCTAGGGGCTCTCTTAGCCCATCAGGCGCAGACGGAGAGCCGAATTTCGCGTCCAGTGTGTACGCCTCGTGGTTCTTGCGGCTGACCAGCATGGCGTTTTGTGTCGCAAATCTGTCTAGGCAAAAATGTCCAAGATCGATAGCTTTTGAATCAGAACTTCCGAGACTTCCAACCGGAAAACCATACAAGAGGTTGCTGAAAGACCGTTATTGGGCAGACCATGAAACAGGTTTATTGTAATCGCGCCTTCCAAGTAGGGTATTCAACCAATCCGCAAAGTCCAAGACTGGCTTGTCTTGATGAGCGGTGCATGCGGAAACCTCCGCCCGCTAAACTAATAGAGGACACGCCATGAAAGTTGCTGCCGTCAAGACGCCAGGTGGTCCTGGAAAACTGATCATCGAAGAGCGCCCTGATCCGGTTCCGGGCCCTGGAGAAATTCTCGTGCGTATGCGTGCATCGTCGCTCAACTATCACGATTTTTTTGTCATCATGGGCATGATACCGACTGAGGATGGACGCATCCCGATGTCCGATGGCGCCGGTGAAGTGATCGCTGTTGGCGAAGGTGCATCGAAATTCAAGACGGGCGACCATGTCCTCAGCCTGTTCTTTCCAAATTGGCTGAAGGGATCCATCGATGCGCTGGGATTTGGCAGTGTGCCAGGTGATGGAACCGACGGGTTTGCCGCTGAGCTTGTCGCGCTGCCTGAAACTGCATTCACCCGCATGCCGGAAGGCTACTCCTTCACCGAAGCGGCAACGCTGCCTTGCGCGGCGCTGACAGCATGGCGAGGTATGTTTGTTGAGGGATCTGTGAAGCCCGGCGATTGGGTGCTGACCCAGGGGACCGGCGGCGTGTCTGTATTCGCGTTGCAATTTGCCAAAGCGGCTGGTGCGCGTGTGATTTCGACATCATCTTCAGATGAGAAGCTTAAGCGCATGAAAGCGCTCGGCGCAGATCATCTCATCAACTACAAGAAAACACCGGAATGGGGCCGCCAGGCACTCGAATTGACGGGCGGACGCGGCGTCGATGAAGTGGTCGAGATTGGCGGAGCGGGCACTTTGGCTCAATCCATAGAAGCAAGCCGAGTTGGCGGGCATATCTCCCTGATTGGTGTGCTAACCGGCTTGTCAGGCGAAGTGCCGACAGCAGCGTTCCTTACTAAGAACCTTACCATGTCCGGCATCACCGTTGGCTCAGCCGAACATCAGGAAGACATGATCGCCGCGATCGAGGCAAGCGGGATCAAGCCGGTCCTGGACAAAGATTTCCCATTGGATCAAATCGCGGACGCCTTTGCCTATCAAGAGAGCCAGAAGCATTTCGGGAAGATCACGCTATCGATCTAAGGGGTGCTGTGTGTCTCTGAAGAAGCCGTTTTCGGTCGTTGTAATCCGAGTGCTGGCTGTCCACCAGGTCCCCTCATGCCAGGTCTTCTGAATCGCCTTCCGGGCGAGCGATGTGAGGAGCGCTGAGTCGGAACTCATCCAACACGAGGCGGCTTGGACTTTGACGCGTATTTGACGCGAAGATCTGGAATGGCCTGATATGGGATGACGGTCCCGAGCGCCGGCCAGTGCAACTAAGTCTCAGTTATCGTTGTTAAAGTGTCTCAAATGTTGGGATTGACTGAAGCGAAGAAATTGGCGGTTGTAGAGCTCATAACCCGAAGGTCGTCAGTTCAAATCTGGCCCCCGCAACCAACGAAGTCGGGCACTTAGC
>JABDKH010000043.1 GCA_013002345.1 Rhodothermales bacterium | reverse complement strand
AGGGAATAGTGAGCAAGATCCTTCTCAAGACCCCTTCGGGATCTGTAACCGCTTTCGCGTTTGATGCAGGGCAGGAACTGAGTGAGCACACGACGCCGTTCGATGCGCTGGTGTCGGTCATAGACGGCGAGGTCGACATTCGGATATCGGGTACGACGCACCGCGTATCCGGTGGCGAGTTGATTATTCTCCCGGCGAACGAGCCACACGCGCTGAGTGCCGTGTCGAGATTTAAGATGATTCTCACGATGCTGAAGGCTTGAGGTTGTTGGGAAGGGTCTGCGCTTGTGCCACATTCACGACGACCGGGAGCTAGTCGCGAAGACGTCGGCGTACCCCATACCGGGTCACAGGGCCCGGTCAGCGTGTATGGAATCCTCGAGTGCAGGCCATGGGTACTATCTGGATAGATATTCGCGCCATATCATGGGCGCCGACGGCACACGGGAGCCGAGATTAGAGTTTTCAGGCGCCCCGAAAGAAAACGGAGGTTTTCGCAATGGACAAAAAGGAAGAATTCCGAGAGAAGTGGCAGAAGCAGATTGACCAACTCGGTTCAACAATTGACGAACTGAAGGCAAAAGCCATGGATGCCTCCGCCGAAGCGCGAGATGAGATCTCGGAGCGACTGCAGGGTCTTGAAGGACAACGCGAGAAGGCGAAGGTCAAGATGAACGAAATGCTCGAAGCTGGTGAAGGCGTGTGGGACGAGGTCTCCGACGAAGCAGAGGAACTCTTCGGGAAGCTGAAGACAGGTATCGAGGGACTGCTTTCGCGTCTTGGCGGCGACGATGACAACGGAGAGGAGGCGGTCTGATTCTGGCGTACCGGGTAGTTTGAATCTGCCGCGCGTCGTCGAGATGTAGAGCGACGCACCCTGATCGCCGGGTTGGATGTCTGGCCAGGCTGCATCGGCCGCCATGTTCAATGCCAGGGTGATGCGCACGGCATGTGGCTGCCGATTCGGTTTGTTCCACCGCCAGTTTCCGTGCAGGTTTAGGCGGTCGACACCGACTCGTCCAGGCAGTGCAACGCAGTCAGGTTCACGAGCGGTTACAGGTTATGGGACCAGCTAAAAAGAAAAAGGGAGTCAGCCTTGCGGCCGACTCCCTTATCCTGTAAGCGAGAATCAGGCTTAGTAACGACGGCCTCCGCCACCGCCACCACCGTAGCCGCCGCCACCGCCGCCGCCGCGGTTACCACCGCCGCCGCCGTAGCCGCCACCGCCACGATTTCCACCGCCGCCGCCACCGCCACGACCCCGGTCCTCTCTCGGACGGGCCTCGTTAACAGTGATCGTGCGTCCGCCAAAATCCTGTCCATTCAGACCGTCGATAGCGGCCTGGGCTTCGCCGCTGTCCGGCATCTCAACGAAGCCGAAGCCCCGCGATTTCCCGGTGAAGCGGTCCTTGATAATTGTTGCTGAGTCGACGGCACCATATTCCTCGAAAGCCTCGCGGAGTTCAGGATCGGCGGTCGCGTGCGGCAGGTTGCCTACGTAGATGTTCATTTCGTATAGCTTTTCAGGAGCATCCGGCAACCCCCTAAACGAAGAAAACTTTCCACTCCAAGTGGCGCTCCGTAGCACCCGAAGGGGCGGAAAGCTGGGGAGAAGGTAGCCGAAGTGCTGTTTTGTTAACGCATTTGTCACGCCGTTCCGGGTAGCCGGTTCCCCGGTATCCCGATCTTTTGCAGAATATATTCGGCGCGACGAACCCGCGCGGGACCAGCGTGTTCAGCCTGACCTGACTGATTCTTGCTCCTTTTTGAGCAATATTGGCTCACCACCCCCCAACTTTTTGACGGATATGCCATTCAGTGAAGCCCTAGCCAGTCGCCTGCGCACCGCCCTTCAGGGCATTCCGGGTATCGTGGAGAAGAAGATGTTCGGTGGACTGGCCTTCATGGTCGAAGGACATATGTGCTGCGGCGTCATCAACGACGAACTGATGGTTCGTGTCGGCCCGGACAACTACTCGGCTTGCCTTGGACTTCCGGGAGCTCGTGAAATGGACTTCACCGGGAAGCC
>JABDKH010000042.1 GCA_013002345.1 Rhodothermales bacterium | reverse complement strand
CATAACCGAGCGCTGTGCAGATCGCGAGGACATCCGTCTCCAATTCCTTGAGAAGTTCGGGTTCGATGGGTCCAGGCGACACGTCCTTGTAGCGCATCGGACCGGGTGCCGCAGGATTGTACTTCATCACGCGCACGTACTTGCGGCCTATACCGTAGCACCTGAAGTACGTCTCATATTCGATCGCTTCCTGAAGCATCATGCAGTCGGCTCCGGAGTTGTCGTATGCCTTCCAGAGTTCCTGCATATCGTGCACTTTTGTAACGCCGCGCCATCCGCCCCCGTCATGGGGTTTGAGGAAACCGGGGAAGCCGATATATCCGGTGATCCGGTCCCAGTCGATGGGGTACTTCAGGTTCCGGAAGCTGTTCGAGTCCGTGTTCGGTGGATGATGCCGATGCGGCAGAATAACAGACCTCGGGACAGCCACGTTCACCGCGCGGGCGATCACATTATCAATGAACTTGTCGTCCGCACTCCACCAGAACGGATTGTTGACAATAAACGTCCCCTGAAGTGATGCCCACTTGAGATACGAACGATAGAACGGCACCTCATGCGAAATACGGTCGAGAATGACATCGTACGGGATGTCGTCATCCATCGAAATGCCATCGATCGCGACGAACTCGGCACGCACGCCGTCCGAGGCGTGTTCGTCGTTGATGTATTGTACAAGAGCGTCCGGGAACGTCGTCTCCATCCCGCGGAGGACACCGATGATTCTCATGATGAACCTGTCATGTCTTGGAGTCTGAATCGAGCAAATGTTCGTGCATCAGCCGATGTGTCTCTGGATTACTTCCTTCCACCAGGGCCAATCGTGCCCGAACGCCCCATGCAGTACCTCGTAGTGGTGAGGTATGGACTTCGACCGTAGTATGCCACTGAGCTGCTCGTTTCCTTCCTTGCACGGATCGAATTCCCCAAGCGAAAGGATAGTATGATTGCGCCGAATGGCTTCGAGCGTGTTGTGGTCGTTGAGATTCGGAAGAAAGTCTACTGGATTATTGAAATACACGGTCTGATCGTAGAAACCGTCCATAAAAGACTTGATGTTGTACGAGCCGCTCAGGGCGATGAGCTTCCGGAATGTCCACGGGTGCTTGAAGTAGAGGTTGGCAGCATGGTAGGCTCCAAAACTCGCACCCGATACCATGATGAAGTCCGTTGCGGCGCGGTGTTTGACAAATGGAACGACCTCATCCAGGATATAGGTTTGATACTGATTGTGCCGGCTCATTCGTGTGTAGGGATCGACCTGTTTGTTGTACAGACTTTCGGCGTCGACCGAGTCAACACAAATGAGTTGATTGGAACCCGATTCCAGCTGGGGAGCCAGAGACGCGATCATCCCAAAATCTTCCCACTCATAGAAGCGCCCGAGGCTACTGGGAAAAACCAGAAGGGGAGCACCGGAATGACCGAATACAAGCATGTCCATGTCCCGTCCAAGACTCGGACTCCACCACCTTTTGTGCTCTCTCTGCATTAATCGTATCCTGATTGTGTATCCAGACGGGGTGTATCGTGCCGGTCTGCGCCCACCGTCTATATGCCGGAAAAGCGCTCTGTAATGCTGCCGGGGGCAGGGAGATTCTCCCGCGGCAAGATACCGCATTGTATTCATCAATAAGACATATCACGCACGCGACCATTCACGCATGGCGGATGACAATCTGATCGGGCATCTGGCTGAACCGGGAACGGTGTTGTTGGATACGATTCTTCCCGACAATCTGGGCCGTACGACTCTCCTGTTTTCACGTCCGTCGAACCACATCGTCGCGAAGGACGTGCATTCGGTGCCCGCCGCACTTGCCCTGGTGGACGAATACGTCGATGCCGGCAAGTGGGTGGCCGGGTTTATCGCGTACGAAGCGGGTTACGGCCTTGAGCTCCGTTTCCAGGATTCGAAAGCGGATGGAGACCTGGTCTGGTTCGGTGTTTACGATGACGCAAGGGAAGTCTCCGGCGAATTGCTATCGGACCTGCTGGGTCGCCGATCCGTCGCAGGTTCGTTTTCGATTCGAGCTTCGGAGCTCGGCGTCGGCAAAAGTGACTACCTCGCTTCGATTGCCTCAATACGCAATCATATCCGGGAAGGAGATGTCTATCAGATAAACTATACCGCACCGATGCGCGCTGAGTTCGAGGGCGATCCGATGGTTCTGTACGAGACGTTGCGTCGCCGGCAGCCCGTTCCTTATGCCGCGTACATCCAGACAGATGCGCAGACGATTCTCAGCCTGTCCCCGGAGCTGTTCTTTACGCGGGACGGAACGAGGATTGTGACCCGGCCGATGAAGGGAACTGCGCCGGCCGGAGTGGACAGCGGCGAAGCCGCCCGATTGTCGGAAAAGCTCAGGCTCGATCCCAAGAACAGGGCCGAGAATCTCATGATTGTCGATCTGCTCAGGAACGACCTCTCGATGTGCTGCGAGCCGGGCTCGGTAATCGTGTCGGATCTCTTTGGAATCCAGACGTATCCGACGGTCATTCAGATGACGTCCACGGTCGAAGGACAACTCCGCTCCGACGCGAAATATGCCGACGTGTTCAGGGCGCTCTTTCCGTCCGGCTCGGTCACGGGAGCTCCGAAGATTCGTGCCATGGAGCTTATCCGGGAAATCGAGAGCATCCCGCGCGGGGTCTACTGTGGAGCCGTGGGGTTTGTCGGGCCTGATGAGAATGCGACGTTCAATGTGGCGATCCGCACGATCACCATCGACGGTTCGGTGCTCACCATGGGCACTGGAAGCGGTGTAGTGTGGGACTCGGTAGCTGAGGCCGAGTACGAAGAGTGCCTCATCAAGACCCGCTTTCTCCTCGACACGCATACGTCATGAGCGAGGCCTTCAAACTGATCGAAACGATGCGGTTTGACCGTGGAGTCGCGCATCTGGACAGCCATATGGTGCGGCTCAAGAAGTCGGCGGACCATTTCGGGATCCCGATAGATACGGCTGCCGTGCGTTCGACGGTTCTGGACAAGTGCGCTGCTTTTCTGACGGTCGACCACGCACAGAAGGTGAGGCTGACGGTCGACGAACATGGGCATGCTCGCACGACGGTAGTTCCGATTCCGTCGATCGCCCCTTCGCCCCGGCGGGTCGCAATATCTGAATCCGTCATCGACGAATCCGATTCCTTCCGGCGACACAAGACAACGAAACGGGAGTTATATGATCTCGAGTACAGGCAGGGGCTCGAGGATGGACTATTCGAGATCATCTACATGAATCGCGCAGGTCGGTTGGCAGAGGGAAGTCGGACCAACATCTTCGTTGAAACCGGCGGGATGTGGCTGACGCCTCCCGTTGAGGATGGTGCGCTGCCCGGCGTTTTCCGTTCCATGATTCTCGGCACTAACAATCTTGCGAAGGAGCAGTGCGTCACTGCGGAGATGTTGCACGCGGCCGACCGCGTATTCGTTTGCAATGCCGTAGTTGGTGTAGTCGAAGTCGAATTGATAGATTTCACAAGGTGATGAACTGGAGACGCTGTTTATGGACAAGAATGAAAAGGCGAACGTGAAGGTTGACCTTGATCGGTATCGTATCAAGCCGGGATCGAAGGTTAATCTGGGAGATCGAACGACAGACGATGGTGACGGCCTGGTCGATAAGGCGGCGGCGCGAAAAGCGTTTGAGGCGGCTCGTGCGAGTGTGGTCGACATGCAGGAGAAGCTCTACGCAGAGGGCGAGCAATCGGTACTGCTGGTACTTCAGGCTATGGACACGGCAGGGAAGGACAGTACGATTCGAAAGATTACTGAGGGGATCAACCCGCAGGGCTGTCACGTGTACAGTTTCAAGGTGCCTTCGGTGAATGAGCTTGCGCGCGATTTTCTGTGGCGCGTTCACAATCAGGTGCCTCGCAAGGGGCACATCGGCATCTTCAATCGATCACACTACGAAGACGTGTTGGTGGTTCGCGTCAAGCAGTTCGCACCTGCTGAGCTGATCGAAAAGCGATACGATCACATTAACGCCTTTGAGAGGCTTCTGGTAGATCACGGGACACGTGTCGTGAAGGTCATGTTACACGTGTCGAAGGAATACCAGCTTACGCGACTCAGACGTCGTCTCGAGCGACCCGAGAAGCAGTGGAAGTTCAATCCCGGTGACCTTAAGGAGCGAGCGAGATGGGATGATTACATGAGCGCGTATGAGCTCATGCTGGAAAGGTGTTCGACCGCTCACGCGCCGTGGTATGTCGTTCCGGCGGAAAAGCGGTGGTATCGTAATCTGCTCGTCAGTCGGATTCTCCTGGAGACCATGCAGGAGATGGATCCGCAGATGCCAGACCTGTCATACGATCCGGCGGATTATCCTCCCGAATCCCTGGTGTAGCGCGCGGCACGTACAACGCCATGCGCGGTCAATCATAGGGAAGGAGTCGCGTCCGACGCGAGCCTGCCGCGTTCAGCGACACCACAATTGAGCTCTCGTCCGGCGCGCGGCCACTTCCGATTCCCTTGCTTACGTCGGGTAGCCATCTTCTGACTGTCCACTCGTCAGGAACGAGCATGCGTGTCCATCCTTCCCAGCTGCTCACAGGCTTGAACTTACCGGGTTCTGTAACGGGGTCCCAGTTGGGAGTACTTGGGTGACCGTTGCCCAGCACCGTCCGAGCGGCATAGCGGGAGCGGTCGGCTGCCTCCGATGAACCCTCCGGCGTACCGAGTACCGGGAAGTACATCTTTGCGGCGTTCACTTTCTCCCATCGCCACACGCTCAGGTCGTACCCATAGGTCTCCGTCAGCCGATGTACCGCTCGCTCGAAGAGTCTGTTCAGATCTGAGGGGGTTGCGACAGGATCGAGGGTGGCCGATTCCGAGCCGCTGTCCAGCATGCCCGGCCAGCCGCCGTACTCTATGTAATACTCTTCGGCCCATGCCGCAAAAATCGACGCCCCGATGCTAGCGCCATCGAACTCGTTGTCCCAGTTGCGCAAGTACGACCTGGCCTCGTCAACCGGCGCATCCATGACGTCGAGTGAAGCAAACGATTGGACTATTCGCGGACTCCAGATCGTGGCCCATGGACTGTAGGTGTCGCCAAACCAGAGTCGCGGGTTGAAACTCGTACTCGATTCCATCAGTGAATCGATCCGTACACTCGCGTATTCCGAAAATAAGGAGCGACCGAAAACCCGACCGCGAGTGAGCGGCCGACCATTTCCTCCGAAATACTCCGCACGAGCCTCATCATATACGATGGCGCCTGCACCGGTCGTCAATCTGAACTCCGGAACCTGGCCTCTTATCATGCCGAGCCAAGACGAAGCGTCGGTGACGGGTCCGAGTCCGCCCCATGTCACGGCGACGCCGGTCTTGGCCTGCGGACCGTCTGTGACTTCTTTCAGTATCAGTGCTTTGCCGGCGGTCACGATAGTTACGAGAAGTTCGGATTCGTCGGCTCCGACCAGCACCTCTTGACGACGTTCGACAGAGACGGAGTCGAGGTGAAGGACCTCCGTTTCGATATCGTCGTGGGGCAAGAAAGCCCATGCTCGATCACCGGACCGCGCAGCGGCAAAGAATGGAGTTCCGACCATGCAGCCACCTCGCAGTGGCCGGTTGTTTCCTACACGAATGCTCGCCTCGAGAAGGACAGGTAGTGCAGACGATCCCCAGACATATCGGACAAAGATCCCCGGCTCGGATGGCCGTTCTGACGTCACGATCATGCTCTCTTCAAAGCCATGCAGCCGGAGGAAGTCCTTGATCGGCCGCTCCAGCGGTTCGTGGCTCAACTGGGGCCGTTCACTGGCCGCGAGCCATGCAAACATCCGCTCGATCGCGATGGTGTGCCACGGCATCCATGACGCCGGGTTGTGTCCTGACAGGACAAGTGACGGGTCTCGCAGAACGGACCGGCTTTCGAGCGCTTCGTTGATTCCGTCGGCAAAGGAGTCCAACAGCTTTCGATCCTCCTCGCCGAGCAGGAGGTAGGCCCTTTCGGCAGATCGCGCGAGTCCGAGCTGGATCGTCAGTTCATCTACAGAACCGCCCGACCCGCCAACCAGCGCTGCGAGTTGACCTGTCGCCGATGCACGATACACGATCAGCGGCCAGATATGGGACGCCGCCTGGGCGAAGCCGAGTCCGGCCATGGCGTCTTGAAGCGACGAAGCGTCAACCGTCACAGTTCCGTCGGCCGTAAATCCAATCTCAACAGGCTGCGACAGACCGGCGACTCGAGCCTCTTCAGGCGGGCCGGCTGTGATCACGTAGGCGAAGTAACCCAGCAGAAGGAGCGCCGCCACAGCCCCCAGAAAAAAGATGAGTATGACTGTAAGAACGCGGTTCACAGCGGATCCCTGGTGCTTTCTATCACGGGTGTGGCTTGCCGGGTGATCCGGCCCGACGGGTTAATCGACATTCGTTAAATATAGCCCGCCATCGATGCAACGATCCCGGGTTTCTCACACGCCCCTGGCAGGAAATCGCAAACCGCTGAAGGCATTAATTCGGCGCCTGAAGAGGTTGGCGCAACAATTTCGTCACGGACTTCGTTGTTTGACCATAGTTATTGACGACCCACACGGCAACGGAAGTTCCAAAATGGCAAGAAAGACACGGTTTGTCTGGCTCGGCGTAATCCTCCTCGGCACGGGTGTGCTGCTTGGCGTTCAAGTCGGTGCGTACATGTCCGACGACAACACCTACGAATCACTTAAGAAGCTGGAGGATGCGTTTCTAGTCGTTACACAGAAGTACGTGGAGGACGTGAGTTCCTCGCAACTTGCCGAGAGCGCCATCAAGGGCATGCTTAAGGAATTGGACCCCCACAGTGTGTATATCGATGCCGAGCGGATGCGCCAGGTCAACGAGGATTTCAACGCGTCTTTCGAGGGCATCGGGATCTCATATGAACTCATTCCCGGTCCGGAGAATCGGGATACGCTGGCGGTGTTGAATCCGCTGCCTGGAGGCCCCAGTGAGGACGTCGGTTTACTTTCGGGAGATCGGATCGTCGAGGTCGACGGCAAGTCGGCTATCGGTTTTACGAACGAAGATGTCCAGCGAAGTCTGAAGGGTCCCGGTGGCACGACGGTGGACGTTACGGTCAGACGGCCGGGGTATGCGCGGAAGCTGAGTTTCACAATTACGCGCGACAAGATTCCGATCAACACGCTCGACGCCGCCTACATGCTCGACGGGCAGACCGGTTTTGTAAAACTGAATCGTTTTGCCCGGACCACTCACAGTGAGTTCCGATCTGCGCTCAGGCAGCTGAATAGCGCGGGAATGCAGCGCCTTGTTCTGGACCTCCGAGGCAACGCGGGTGGCTATCGCGACATGGCTGTGCGCGTAAGCGATGAGCTGCTTCCTGCCGGTAAGTTGATCGTTTCAACGCAAGGTCGTTTTGCGGATACGAACGAAGAGTTTCGGTCTCGCTCCGGCGGCCTGTTTGAGACGAAACCGGTCATCGTGCTCGTGGATGAAAACTCGGCTTCGGCCAGCGAAATCGTTGCCGGGGCGCTGCAGGATCACGACCGGGCGCTCATCGTGGGTCGGCGAACATTCGGCAAAGGGCTGGTACAACAGCAATTCGTGTTGAATGACGGCAGTTCACTGCGCGTGACGGTCTCGAAATACTATACGCCCTCGGGCCGCTTGATACAGACGCCATACTTAAACGGGGATCGCCAGGCCTACTACACGAGCAAGTGGGAGCAGATGGAAGAGGACGCGGCCGCCGACAGGGAGTCAGCTATTTCAAGTATTCCGGATTCACTGAAGTACAGAACAGACGGCGGGCGCCTGGTTCTCGGCGGCGGCGGAATTGTACCGGACTTCATCGTGTACTCGGACACGCTGTCGCCCCTCATGCAGACGATACTCGCCAAGGGTCTGGAACGATCGTTCGTGCGGGACTGGTTGGACAAGCGCGGGAGCGATTTCAAATCAGAATGGTCGGATCGAAGGAATGAGTTCTTCTCTGACTTTGAAGTGAAAGGTGAAGACCTGACGGATTTCGTCGAGTTTGCGGGGCGGAACAGCGTGACGATCAGAGAAGGCGCCGAGCGTACGGTACTCGGGCCCGATGAGGAGCCCACAGAGTTCACGACGGCCGACTTCGCAGCTGACACGGCACTGATCAAGTCGCTCATCAAGGGTCGCATTGCCTGGCGGATTTACGATCGATCTGCGTGGTACCCGGTCTACCGGACCTTCGATACGGTCCTTCAAGAAGCGATGCTGCTGTGGACAGAGGCCGAGGAGATGGCGTACACCGAGGCCGCGAGAGGCTGATTAGTGAGATCATAGGCCATTTCGTCCGGCCGGGGAGCGTGCCACGCCTGCATGTCTGGGCCTACATGTGTCGGTGCAATTCAACGCGCCTTCAGCCATCCATCAACATCGACGTTTATTGTGGCATCCGTTGCCACTTGTGCGCCGTTTCACGTTGACAATTCGAGCCGTAGTGGATATTATCTCGCTCACGCGAAGTACATTTTGACACGCTGGCTGTCTTTCTGTCGCCCACCGCTTTTTCTTTGGAGTCACCTCTGACTATTTGGGTCGGCTGAGAGGCGTAGGACACCTATCGGATACTACTGGAGGAAACGAAACATGGGGCTGTATAGCGTCTTCATGTTGCTGCCGCAGGAAGCTGCGGATCCCGGCATCATCAACGTCCTGGTTGAGAAGTTCAACGAAGGAAATGACGGGGGCTTCATGTGGCCCATTCTCGTCACTCTCATCATTGGGCTGGCAATCGCTTTTGAGCGAATCATCACTCTAAACCGCGCGGACATCAACACGCGTCAGTTCATTGTCAACGTCAAGGAGGCGTTGCAGAGCGGAGGAATCACTGCAGCCGAAGAAGTGTGTGCTAGCACGCGCGGACCGGTGGCATCGGTATTCCAGGCGGGCCTACTACGCCACGATGAGGGCATCGAGGCCGTTGAAAAGGCGGTGATCTCGTATGGATCAATTGAAATGAGCTTTCTCGAGCGAGGCCTTGTGTGGCTGTCGCTGTTCATTTCTCTTGCGCCTATGTTTGGGTTTCTCGGAACGGTCTGGGGAATGGTCGGCGCCTTCGATGCTATCGAGACCGCGGGCGACATCTCGCCCAGCCTTGTCGCCGGTGGTATCAAGGTCGCACTGCTGACGACGGTGTTCGGGCTTATCACGGCCATCATCCTGCAGTTCTTCTACAACTACGCGGTGTCCAAGGTGGACAGGATTGTGGTGGACATGGAAGAGTCGGCGCTGGAGCTCATCGACTCACTCGTCCTCATGCAGGCGGGGTCGCCGGCTCGCGAAGGCTAGTTTCGGCCGGTAAAACCGTTTCCTGGCGCCATTAGACGCAACTACACTCGGTAGACGAATGGACTCCATACCAATGATCGGTATCGTCGTTGTTCTCGCGATCACCGGACTATCACTCCTCGGAATGCTCCTTTTCGGCATCAGGAGCTTCATGTTCGGAAAGGTTAGCCCCATGACAACAGGAGCAGTTCTGCTGCCCGTTGTATTGCTGATCGTTCTGGGATTTGTTCTCGGCGATTGGGCCACTGCGGCCATCTACTCGCTGATCATCATGCTGGTCATCACCGCCCTCGCCATGCTCTTGTCGAGCGTAAAGGGCCTGATGGGCATGGGGTAGGCACGAACCTTCAGGGACATAGCTTGGGTTTCCGACTATGGCTGGATTAATGAAAAAGAAGAAGTCGCGGGAGGCAGAGATCCCTACCGCATCGATGGCCGACATCGCCTTTCTTCTGTTGATTTTCTTTCTGGTTACCACGACCATCGACGTCGATACCGGAATCGGAATGGTGCTGCCGCCGCCACTCGACCAGGAGGTAGATCCTCCGCCAGTGAAGGAGCGCAACATGCTCAAGATTCTGGTTAACGAAACAGGGTTGGTGCTTCTCGAGGACAAGCCGTCGGCGATGTCTCTGATTCGCGGCGAGGTTCGCAAGCACGTTAGCAACCGTGGCGCTGATCCGAATTATTCCGAGGATCCAAGGAAGGCGATTGTGTCTATCAAGACCGCCCGCCAGACGCCGTATGATGCGTACATCAATGTTCTCGACGAAGTCTGGATGGCGTATTTCGAGATCTGGGATTCGGAGGCAAGGAGTCTCGGCCATCCGAACTACAAGGAGTACGTCGGCTCCCTCGGTGACGGTGAGAACGAGGTGCGTAGCCGCGTGCCGGCTGGTATTTCGATCGCGGAACCCGACCCTTCGTAAGCTCTAGAGGAGAACGACACATGTCATCGCACTTCAAGAAAAAGGCCGGAACAAAGCAGAATATTCCGACGGCTTCTTTGCCGGACATCATATTCATGCTGCTGATCTTTTTCATGGTTACGACGGTGCTTCGCGAGAACACAGTGCAGGTTCGAACCATGCTGCCCCGCGCCGAGGCGCTAACCAAGATCGACCAGAAACGGCTGGTTTCGTACGTGTACGTGGGCCCGAAGAAATTGGAGGGATTGCGCGTGGGCGACACCGCTGTTCAGATCGATGACGCTCTCATCGACGACGTAGGCCAGATCAGGACGGTCATGTACCGGAAACTGCTGGAGCAGCCCAAACTCATTGTATCCCTAAGGGTAGATCAGGAGTCAGAGATGGGCATTGTCATGGATGTCCAGCAGGAATTGCGCCAGGCTGGTACGCTCCGGGTCAATTACTCGACGAAACCGGTGATCTAAGTTCTCTAGTATTCCGTCGTGTCCTTCGAAGAAGCTCTGCCTCAGGTAGAGCTTTTTCTTTATCATCTATTTTCCGTCACTGGTACGATTCAGTCTCTACATGTCGCATACCGTAACGCTGCTGCCCGGCGATGGCATCGGACCTGAGGTCATAGATGCAACTGTGAAGGTGCTTGACGCCACAGGTGTTCGATTTGAGTGGGAGCGCCACAACGAGATTGGCGAGGCCGCCATCCCGAAATACGGCAATCCGCTCCCCGATCACATCATTGAGTCCGTTGCTCGCAACGGAATAGCCCTGAAGGGGCCCGTGACGACGCCCGTCGGGCACGGATTCAAAAGCGTTAACGTCGGACTTCGCCAGAAGCTGGAGCTGTACGCAAACTTGCGTCCGTGCAAGTCGCTTCCAGGCCTTAAGACGCACTTTGAGAACATCGATCTCATCATCTTCCGCGAGAATACTGAAGGGCTGTATTCTGGGATCGAGAATGTCGACGAGCGGCTCGAAATCGTGGACTCGATTGCCAGAATAACCAGGGTCGGGTCCGAGCGGATCATCCGGTTTGCCTTTGATTACGCAGAAACACACGACCGTCGTCTGATCACGATTGTTCACAAAGCGAATATTCTGAAAGCGGCGGGGAAGTTGTTTCTGGATCTTGCGGCTGCGGAGTCGGCGAGGCATCCGGCCGTCAAGATGAACGACAAGATCATCGACAACATGGCGATGCAGTTGGTCATGTTTCCGGAAAGGTATGACTCGATTGTGACGACCAATCTTTTCGGAGATATTCTGAGCGACCTATGCGCGGGACTGGTCGGGGGCCTGGGTGTTGTTGGTGGAGCGAACATCGGAGACAACTGCGCGGTGTTTGAGGCCGTGCATGGAAGCGCGCCGGATATCGCCGGCCAGGACAAGGCAAATCCGACGGCGCTGATACGAACCGGCGAGATGATGCTGCGCCATCTGGGCGAAATCGCGGCCGCGGACGCGGTCCACGATGCTCTGCACGCGACGTACGCGGAAGGGAAAGACCTGACGGCAGACGTTGGCGGCTCGTGCACGACAACCGAGTTCGCAGACAGGCTGGCACTCCGCGTCGCCGAACTCGTGTGATGGAGGAGGATTAAGAAATGATTCAACGAATTCAGTCCGTTTACCTGCTGCTTGCCGCCCTGCTGGTTCTGGCGGTTCCGGTCGCCGGAGGCTTCGTGACGCCTGATTCCTGGGTGTGGTATCCACCGGTAAAGGTGGCGGTCTCCATCCTGGCGGGTGTTGGTTGTCTGGTCGCCATCTTCCTCTATAAGGATCGTCAACGTCAGAAGCGGCTCGTCACCGTTGATCTATTCCTTGCCCTGGCCCTGGCCGGCGTAGTGTTGGCGGCCTGGTTTGCGGCATCGGCCGGGAGTTCCGATCTCTGGCCGTCCGGTCTCCCGCTGGCTGCCGCCGTATTCCTCGTTCTGGCTCGAAGGTCAGTTGGCAAGGATATCGAACTCGTCCGTTCGATGGACCGGCTCAGATAATCGGCGGGCTGCCAGTCCAGTCCGATAGAAATGACGCATCAGACTGAGGAGCCTCTTACCGAAGGCCGACCGTTCGCCCTCTACCCACTTCTCCTGGTAGGGCTGTCGAGTTTTGCGCTGAGCCCGATTCTTATCCGGTTTGCGACGGACGTTCCCGCGCTGAGTCTGGCAGTCTGGCGCACCATCTTCTCGGTACTCATGCTGGCTCCCTTTGCGGTGGGATCTATCGGCACCGAGATTCGCAAATTTACTTCTCGCGACATTCGGCTGATTATCGTAGCGGGAGTATTGCTTGCACTGCACTTCGTGACGTGGATTACCTCGCTGTATCACACGTCCGTTGCCAGCGCATCCGTCCTGGTTTCGCTCAGCCCGATCTTTCTCGCCATACTTGGAGTGTTCGTCCTCAAAGAAAAGCTTGGCCGCCCTACCGTCATCGCCATCGGGCTGGCGGTGGGAGGGACGATTTTGATCGGGGCGGGTGATCTTGGATCCGCCAGTCCGACTGCAGCGAATCCGGTCCTGGGCAATTCCCTTGCAACGACCGCCGCGTTCTTTGTGAGCTGCTATCTACTGATCGGACGTGTGATGCGGCAGAAGGCGTCATGGCTAGCGTATGTGTTCTGTATGTATTCCGTTGTGGCGGTTGTTGTTCTTGTCGTGGCGTTGATTGCCGGAACGCCTCTCCTCGGATTTGAACCTCGCATCTACTTCTTGTGCGCGCTCATGGCTCTCGGCCCGCAGATCATCGGACACGGGTCGTTCAATTACGCCCTGAAGTTCATGCCGGCAGCGTTGCTTGGCCTGCTGTCATTGACTGAGCCGGTAGGGGGGTCCGTTCTAGCCTATTTCCTTTTCGACGAAATGCCTTCTATTCCGGGTCTTGCAGGAATGATCATCGTCCTTCTGGCCGTGATCGGGGCGTTGTTGCCGCGGCGACGCTCGACACCGTCGCCGTCGCCGTCAGCGGGTGGCGGAGAACGTGCTTGATGGCAGGTCCATGAACTTGCGACGGCCCCGGAGGAAATAGTCAATCACGACACTCCCGCCATAAACCTCGACCCCTGACTCGGTTGTGGGGCGGTCCGCCTTGTATCGTTCGCGCATCCTTGCTGCGTCGCGGTGAGCACGCCAGATAGCCCGCGCTTCGTCGGCTCGACCAAGGCCCACTGCACGCATGGCCGCAACGGTATCCAGCAAGATCCGGACAATGATCACACGCCGCCAGTGCGATGGTGAGACGTTCTTGTACAGGGTGAGAAGGTTATTGCGGAAGTTGTAGTAGGCCTTACGCGAACTCGAGCTGGGGAGCGACGCCCCACCAAGATGGTACACCGCGCTGGCAGGCTCGCAGACGATTCGATGACCTCTTCGCTTCATTCGCCAGCAGAGGTCGATTTCCTCCATGTGCATAAAGAACTGCTCGTCAAGCAACCCGACATCTTTCAAGACCGTGGCTCTTAACATGACCGCAGCGCCAGTGGCCCAGAATATGTCCGCCGCAACATCGTATTGTCCCTCGTCTTTCTCGATCGTTTCGAAAAGGCGTCCGCGGGCAAACGGAAACCCCCATCGATCTATAAACCCGCCGGCCGCGCCAGCATACTCAAACGATAGCGGTTCTCCGGATTTCAGAATCTTTGGCTGAACGGCGGCCACGCGATCATCTGACAACATCTGTGCGACGAGTGGCTGAAGCCAGTCGCGGTCAACCTCCACGTCATTATTCAGAAGTACCACATAGTCACCTTGAGCTTCTGCAATCGCGAGGTTGTTTCCGCGACAGAAGCCGTAGTTTTCCTGATGTCGAATGATTCGAACCTCAGGGAACGATTGCGAGACCCAGTCAGCCGAACCATCGGAAGATGCGTTGTCCGCCAGAATGATCTCCAGGTTATCGTAGCTCGACGCTGCCACAGACGGCAGGTACCTCTGCAGCAACGGGAGGGCGTTCCACGTCAGTATTATTACGGAGACCGGCGGCCGCTTGTCAGATGAACCTTGTTGCATCAAGTCGGACGGGTGGGAAATCAAGACCGGGAAGATAAACTCGATACCGATGACGCCAAAAGATCGGACAGTCAATGAGCCCTGAGGATGGCCGCCAGGCCGAACCGACAAAGCAAACTTTTGCGAACCAGGCGCGGGCCGTGCTCAGAAAACACTGGGGGCATGCCGAGTTCAGGCCGGGCCAGTGGGAGGTGATCGATTCGATCCTTTCAGGTCGAGACGTGCTCGCCGTTCTTCCGACGGGTACCGGCAAGTCAGTGTGTTACCAGCTGCCGGCCCTCATGAATTCCGGGCTGACGCTCGTCGTGTCGCCCCTGATAGCACTCATGCGCGATCAGGTGGATGGACTCAAGCGGCGTGGAGTGTCAGCCACGTACATCGATTCGACACTTTCGCGGCGTGAGATTGATCAGCGACTCACCGATGCTGAATTCGGGAAATACAGGCTGTTGTACGTGGCGCCGGAGCGACTGAGCTCGGCCGCTTTCGCGTCGAGATGCGAAAGGCTCACCATCCGGACGGTGGTTGTAGATGAAGCGCACTGCGTGAGCGAGTGGGGCCACAGTTTTCGACCGTCGTACCTGGAGATCGCTGATACCGTTGGCAAACTGGGTTCGCCCGTTGTCGCGGCACTGACGGCGACAGCGACACCCAATGTGCGATCGGACATTCTGTCGCTCGCCGGACTTACGAATCCGCTCGTCGTCGTAACCGGGTTTGACCGACCGAACGTCGAGTGGACCGTCTATCGAGAGGCCGACAAGCGGCGACGAATCAGGTCGATTCTGCGTGCCGCCCCGGGTAGCGCGATTGTGTATACCGGCACCAGGCGCGGAGCCAAAGAGTGGGCTGCGTGGCTGCGATCCCAGAAGGTGGAGGCGGTGCACTATCACGGTGGGTTGTCGTCGGACGCACGTGAGCGGGAGCAGTCCGCGTGGATGACCGATCGGGCCCGTGTGATGGTCGCAACGAGTGCGTTTGGCATGGGGATCGACAAACCCGATGTTCGATGCGTCATTCATGTGGATCTGCCACTGAGCCTTGAGGCCTACTATCAGGAGGCCGGTCGAGCGGGAAGAGACGGAAAACCGTCTCAGGCGATTCTTGTGTATCGCGACGGGGATGAGCGACTGCCGAACTCGCTCATCGACAGCTCTTTTCCGGCCGCTGAACAGGTGTCGGCAGTGTACGAAGCGGCCTGCAACCTTGGTGGGGTAGCTGTCGGAGCGCTCAGCGATGCCCCCATCGACCTTGATCTGGCACAGGTTGGCAGGGTCGCCGGGGCGTCAGTGTCAGTGGTTCGCCAGTCCGTGGATCTGCTCGAGCGCTCGGGCGCCTGGACCGCGATGCACGAGGGCGGACAGGGCTACCTCCGGATGATCTCGACGCCCGCACAGATTCGACCCCTGGCGGCGGGCGCGGCGGGTGAGGCGATCCAGGCTGTTGCAGAGTATCTCCTCCGAGGCGACATTGCTGACGCACACCGATCGTGGATTAGCATCGACCCGTCACGTCTTGCGGCTCGTCTTCGGATCCCCGCAGAGAACGTAGAACAGACGCTCAGTCGACTGGACATGCTTGGCCATGTTCAGTGGAAGAGCCCCGGAGCTACGCTGAGACTTATTCTCGTGATGCCCCGACAGCGTTCGGCTCCGGTCCGCGCCGACCTGCTTGCTTCCGGCCGCAAAAGCGCAAGGAACCGACTGGCCGATCTCGTCCGATACGTGGACCACCGCGGATGCCGGCGCAACTACATCCTCACCTATTTCGGGGAGCAGACCCGTGCGCGATGTGGAAGCTGCGACTATTGCCTGGCGACGCATCAAAAAGAAAGTGGGATCGCTGTGAATGAGAGCATCATTCAGGCGGTACTGGCTGCGGCGCGTTCGGGATTGAGTTTCGACGAATGGACACCGGACGCATCGTGGACCGACGAGGAAGTAGACGCCTGTGTTGACTGGCTCGTCCGCGAAGGGTATCTGCGCGTCTCTGCTGCGCCAGGATTCACCCTCGAGATCACATCCGCGGGTCAAAAGCTGATCTGATTACGGAGGCGGAAGCAGCCCGATCACTCCTTCCTGTTCGAGCTGAGCTTCTTCAGCCGAAAGGCTGTCTATAACGCGATTGTACAGCGAGACATAGTCATCAGGTTTGTCCGCATAGTACGCGATCGACGTCTCGAATTGTTGGTGCGTGACTCCGTGCGCTGCGAGTACGGAGTCTCGAAGAGACCCATCGATGTCTGCGACCAGTTCACGTCGGGCTTCCAGCACGTGCAAATCGACGATCAGTCCCACCAGCTTCGTCTCCTCAATCGGCTCGCCTGTGCCAGTGCATCCAACGAGAGATAGCGAGCACACGCCCGCCGCAGCCGCCAATCCAGCGATAGTACTTCGCAGGAGTTGTTTCACGGGGCGGGCGCCCCCGACGCCGTCACCGAAGCGACAACGGTGGATGCAATCTCGCTTCGAGTTCGAATGGTGTGCGCCATCACCTCAAGTTGTCTCAAGAACTCGCGCTTCTTGAATCCCGGCGCGAATACCATCCCGTCGATCAAGTAGATTCGACCGCCTTCCTGATCATAGAAGCCGTAAGAGACGAACGGCCCGCCCATCCCGTACGAGACGATTTCGCCCGCGTCGTCGGGGCCAATCATGTGCCACAGCCCGCGTGCCTCGAAAGCATAGTGATCCAGGAAGTCAATTGACTTAGACTCCAGGGGTCGCCGGTAGTCGATGTTGATGTAGCCGCCCACGTTTCCTAGCAGGTAGATCTGGCCGAGCGAATCTCGCTTTCGATACATCCACTCGGGCGTCAGATCATTCGGGTCGGCGTAGTCCTCATAGTACACGAAAAGGCTTCGCCACGAGTCGGCAAGTATTCGACGCATCCATACGAAGTCGGTCGTGTCCGTGGCAATGAGATAGTCATGCTGGACTTTGATTCTGAAGTCGTGATGAGTGAGCAGCGTGTCTTCGAGTTCAAACTGGCGCCCGTTCTCGTACATGTCCTTCTCGAGACGCTGCCGCTCACTGCCATTAAAAATGGATCTCATCTCCTCGCCGGATTTGCGAGTAATTGCGATCAACTCATCCGGATTGGAGGCTGCCAGGTACACGATTCGCTGATCTCGACGCCAGATGTCATCCCGGTTGACAAAGACACCGCTTCCCTCACTGATCACTTTCTGAGCGTCTTCCGAAAACACGCTTCTGACGAAGTTTGCCTCGACCGTGGAATCCGACAGTGATGCGGCAAAAACAATGCTCCGATGGGTGGAGATTCGATCGAATGCCGCCTGTGTCTCTATGGTCTGGTGGGCAAGATCGAACAGAGGCTCGGGGGCAGGCAGGGTGCCGACATACGGTCCGATCTCCTCGCGGAGCGCATCGCCCGGTGCTCCATTCCACAGCAGAGAGTCCATGACGACAACAATCTCGCCCGCAGTGCCGACGGCGGTCGGTCGATAGCTGACATCACCGCATGAAGCGAGCAGGGAAAGGCTCGCCAGACTCATCAAAACCGCCTTGACGTCGAAACAATGGGATCGGCCCAACCCGGGACTCTTCATCTTCGCGTACTGTCAGGTTTCGGATTTCGTGATGCTTACAACGCTGACACGTGATGGGTGTTCTAGTTGCGCGTCGGAGGTCGAAGATTGCGTACGAACGATTCAACGTCGGAGAGGCGATCGTTCATTGTCAGATTGTGATCATCCCAGAGCACTTGCACGTAGCTGATGAGTGCCGACCCGACGATGAACCCGTCGGCGTGGACTGATGCGATCGCGGCGTCATCGGCCGACTTGATCCCGAAGCCGACAAGCAGTCGATTCGAGATCAGGCGCCGGGCGGTGTCGAGATAGCGCTGAAGGGTGACTCCGGTATCGATTGTGTCTCCGGTTAGGCCGGCGAAAGCCACCGCATATACAAACCCCGTCGTGACACGGTCGATACTCCGAACTCGCTCGTCCGGTGTGTTGGGAGCGATAAGGAATATCACATCGATGCCGTTCGCGGCAGCCGCGCGTCTCAAGTGCTCCGCTTCATCGATTGGCAGGTCGGGCAGAATTAGCCCGTCAACTCCGGCCGCCGCGGCTTCTGCGCAGAATCGATCGACCCCGAAGTGGTACACCGGATTAGCGTATCCCATGAGAACTACGGGCGTCTCACTCGTAGTTCGAAATGCGCGAACGACCGCCAGGACGTCCGCGAGAGTTATCCCGTTGGCCAGGGCGATCGCACTCGAGTTCTGAATCGGACCTCCCTCTGCAAGCGGGTCGCTGAATGGCATTCCCACCTCGATGAAATCGGCGCCGGCACGGTCGATCGCCTGCAGCAATGGCAGCGTGGCATCGAGTTGGGGGAATCCGCAGGTGAGGAAAATACCCATGGACTTTCGCCCGTCTGCCTCAGCTGAATCGAGCGCACGCTTGAGTCGAGTTGATCCGGTGGAAGACATCACATCTTTGTCGCGATGGTTTCCATGTCCTTGTCTCCGCGACCCGAGCAGTTCATCACGATGATGCTTTCTGCATCCATCCGGGGTGCAAGTTCCTTCAGATACGCCACCGCGTGGGCGGTTTCGAGGGCAGGAATGATGCCCTCGGTTTCTGCCAGAAGGCGAACGCCGTCCAGTGCAGCCTCGTCCGCTACGGCGGCATACGTTACGCGCTCCTGTTCCTTCAAGTGAGCGTGTTCAGGTCCCACACCGGGATAGTCCAGTCCGGCTGAGATGGAATGAGCAAGGCTGACCTGTCCGTCGTCGTCCTGCAGCAGGTAGGAGAGGGCGCCGTGCAAGATCCCCGGCTCACCCGAAGTTAGTGTCGCGGCGTGACGGCCATCAAGACCCTCGCCCGCCGCCTCCACCCCAAAAAGTCGAACCGCCGGCTCGTCCAGGAATGGGGCCCAGATCCCGATCGCATTCGATCCTCCGCCCACACAGGCCACCACGGCATCGGGAGATGATCGGCCCTCCGCCTGTTCGAGTTGTGACCGGACTTCGTCGCCGATAACGCGCTGGAAGTCGCGAACCATCGCAGGATACGGATGCGGTCCGACCACGGATCCGATGATGTAAAACGTGCTGTCTACATTTGTCACCCAGTCGCGTATCGCTTCGCTGGTTGCATCCTTGAGCGTTCGGCTACCACTCTCGACCGGCCGAACCTCCGCGCCAAGCAGTTTCATGCGAAGGACGTTGAGCCTCTGACGACCGACGTCTTCGGATCCCATGTAGACAATACACTCGAGTCCGAATCGAGCACAGACGGTGGCGGTTGCAACTCCGTGCTGGCCAGCTCCGGTCTCCGCGATGATCCGGGTTTTGCCCATGCGTCGGGCCAGCAAGATCTGCCCGACCGTGTTGTTGATTTTATGCGCACCCGTGTGACACAGATCTTCACGCTTCAAATAGATCCGGGCACCCGCCAACCTTCTTGTCAGCCTCGCCGCATACGTCAGAGCCGTCGGACGGCCGACGTAATCTCGAAGCAGATCCTCGTACTCCTGCCGAAACCCGGGGTCTGTCGCCGCTTCGTGTCGCGCGGCTTCGAGTGACGTAAGGGCCGGCATCAGGATCTCCGGTACAAACTTCCCCCCGAAAGACCCGAAATGCCCAAGCTCGTCCGGCAGATCTCCAAATGTGTGTTTCAATTCACGTGTCATGGCTGAGGATCTCTCAAGTGGCACGACCGGCCACGGTTTCCAGCAGCGCCGACACTTTCTCAAAGTCCTTGATGCCGGGAGAATCCTCGACTCCGGTGGCGACGTCGATTGCGAATGGATTGAGACGTTTGATCAAATCGCCCACGTTGCCGGAGTCCACACCGCCCGCAACGAACGTATCGTGACGTCTCACAGCGTCATTCGCGACGGCCCAGTCAAATGTCTGGCCCGTTCCACCGGTCACGCCTCGGATCGACGTATCGAGCAAGACGTGGCGGATGCTGTCTCCATACCGGCCGATCTCCATTTCGAGATCAGCGGCCGTCGTATCCGGACCTACCGCGATGGCTTTGATGATCGGCGCATCAATGCGACGGCATTCCTCGACGCTCTCATTTCCGTGAAGTTGTACCAGGTCGAATCCGATCTCCTGTGCGATCTCGTTCACGTACGACGGATCGGCGTCGACGAATACGCCAACTGTTTTTGGACCGTACACCCACCCGATAATCTCCTTCACCTTTTCTGGCGTGATAGAGCGCGGACTCTCCTTCGCGAGCACGAACCCCAGATAGTCCGCACCGGCGGCTGCGCAGAAACGCGCATCCTCAAGTCGGGTCAATCCACAGATCTTCACGAGTGTCTTCACGCTCGTTCCTGCTGAGTCGAGTTGTTATTTCCATTCCCCGAAGCCGTGCCGGTCGTCAGTATGCGAAGGGCGAGTCCCGGATCATCGGCGCTCATCAGAGCCTCACCAACGAGGACGGCGTCCGCGCCGCCTTCTGCCGCAATGGCCACGTCAGCAGCATCCCGAATGCCGCTCTCGGCGACTCTGACGATACCGGCTGGCACGTGCCTCAGGATACGTGAGGCTCGTCGCACGTCCACCTCAAACGTTTCAAGATCGCGATTGTTGGCGCCGACTACTCGCACGAGATCAAAGTCGATCTTGTCAAGATCTCGCTCCGCATATACCTCCACCAGGTGATCGAGGCCGATGTCGTAGGCTGCGTCAAGCAGGTCTTTCAGGTGGATGCGATCAAGCACCGTCGCAATCAGTAAAATTGCGTCCGCTCCGTAGGCCTTCGCTTCAAATAACTGGTACGGATCAAGGATAAAATCCTTGCGAAGCATCGGAATGCCCGTCGTTTCTCTAGCAATCCGAAGATTGTCCAGAGTCCCCTTAAAGTAGGCAGGTTCCGTCACGACGGATATTGCGGCAGCCCCGCTGTCTTCGTACTGCGACGCAACACGAGCGACATCGAGATTCTCGCGCAGCACGCCCTTGCTCGGTGACGCTTTCTTGATCTCAGCGATGATTGACACATCCGGTTGCCGCAGCGCATCTCCAAACGGCCTGCGCGGATCGCCGAACAGGGGAAGCTCTGTGAGTCGTGCCTCGGGAGTCATCTTCTTGCGCTCGTGCAGAAGATTTCTCGTGCTGCGGACGATCTGGTCGAGGATGGTCATGCTTTAGTCGGTTGGCGCTTCCCTGGAAGTGCTGCGCAGATCCTCGAGGGCTCGCGTCGCTTTGCCGGAATCGATACTTGCGCATGCCATCTCTTTTGCAACCTCCAGGCTTTCTGCGACGCCGGCGGTGTATATCGCGTGGGCCGCGTTTGCGACCACGATGTCCCGGTGCGCACCTCGTTCTCCGGACAGCACACGCCGGAGGATCGTCGCGTTCTCTTCGGCCGTCGAGCCGTTTATTGCCGAAAGGGGATGTCGATCCAGTCCGAGATACTCCGGCGCGAACCTGCGCTCCTCGACCACCGGGTCGTGTGAGGCCCCTCGCCGAAATTCGAAGAGAGTCGATTCGTCGGACACGGACACCTCGTCCAGTCCGTCATCGGAGTGAACAGCAATGACATGCTCGGACCCGAGACGAGCGAGAACAGCGGCGATGTCCCGTGCAGCACGGTGGCTGAAGGCACCAACGAGCTGCCGGTTTACGCCGGCCGGATTGCACAGCGGTCCAAGCATGTTAAAGAATGTTCGCACTCCCAGAGCTCGCCGCACTGGCATCACGTGCTTCATCGCAGGGTGGAAGTGGGGCGCAAAGATAAATGCGATGCCGGTCTCTCGGAGGCAGTGCTCGGCACCCTTGCGGCGCAGGTTAGTCTGCACGCCGAGTGCATCGAGGACATCCGCCGAGCCACAACTGGACGATACCGAACGGTTTCCGTGCTTGGCCACCGTTACGCCCGAACCGGCCACGACAAAGACCGCCGTTGTCGATACGTTGAATGTTCCGACGCCGTCGCCACCCGTTCCGCAGAGATCGACGGCTCGTGGGTCATCGCATTCAACGGACACGGCAAATTCGCGCATGACACCGGCAAAGCCGACCAGTTCATCGACGGTTGCTCCGCGGGCGGTCACGCCCATCAGGAATCCACCAAGCTCTTCGGGGGCCGCCGATCCGTTCATGACGATCTGCATCGCGTGCGCAGCCTGCTCGGTCGTGAGCGACGATCCGGCCGCCACAATTCTCAGGTAGTCCTTCATACGACAGGGTCCGTCTTCGGTACGGTCCCGAGCGACTGGACCCAGTTCCGGATGATCCGGGGGCCCTCGATCGTCAGAACGCTCTCCGGGTGGAACTGGATGCCCTCGACGGGCCACGATACGTGCCGTATGCCCATGACCACGCCGTCACGCGTCTCGGCGGAAATCACGAGGTCACGCGGCATAGATTCGCGATCTACCACTAGCGAGTGATACCGGGTGGCAGTGAAACCCTGCCCGACGTCTCGGAAGACTGAGAGTCCGTCGTGAAGAATGTCACTCGTCTTGCCGTGCATCAGTATCGGGGCGTGGATGATCCTGCCTCCGAAAACCTCGCCAATCGCCTGGTGGCCAAGACATACCCCCAGGACGGGCGTCGTCTCACCCAGCTCGTTGACCACGCGCTCCGTGATGCCCGCGTCCGCCGGGCGTCCGGGACCCGGCGAAATGAGTATTCCGGCCGGGTTCAGGGTTCGTATCTCGTCGGTCGAGATGGCATCGTTACGAAATACGCGGACACTCTGAGCTGCCTGGGCTATCAGGTGGACCAGATTGTAAGTGAACGAGTCGTAGTTGTCGATTACGATAATCACGGCGCGCTGGCGTGTCGGTGGTCGATCAGGATCCCGACCGCAGGATTCCCGTGAATTCTCTCGCACGTGCCATGATGACATCGGATTTCTTCCGCGCCTTCTCGGCTCCATCCTGAAGGACATCTCGAACGTAGTCGGGGCGCTTCTCGAGGTCACGCCGGCGTTCGCGGGCTTCTCCGAAATACTCCGTAATCAATCCCAGCAGTTCCTTCTTGGCATGACCGTAGCCGTACCCGCCCGCCTGATACGCTGCTCGAACGCGGGCCGTGGTCTCGGCATCGGCAAACAGCTTGATCAACGAGAAGACATTGCACGTGTCCGGATTCTTCGGCTCTTCCAGCGGAGTGGAGTTCGTCACAATACTCATCACCTTTCTCTTCAGCTCAGCGCCCTCATCAAAGATGCCGATCGTATTGTCGTAGCTCTTCGACATCTTTCGCCCGTCGACACCGGGAACGACGGCCACGTCATCGAGAATTAGAGGCTCCGGCACCGGAAACAGCGGATCATCTTCCGGACAGAAGACGGCGTTGAACCGTTGCGCCAGGTTGCGTGAGATTTCAATGTTCTGCTTCTGGTCGGCGCCAACAGGAACCAGTGTACCACCATATATCAGGATGTCGGCGGCCTGCAAGATCGGATAGTTGAAAAGGCCGGCGTTTGCAGAGGCGCCCTGCGCAATCTTGTCCTTGTATGCCACCGCTTTCTCTAACTGTGAAACCGGTGTGAGCGTGAGGAAGATCCACGCGAGCTCGGTCACTTCGGTTATGTCGCTTTGCAGGAAGAGTGCCGCCTTCGTCGGATCAAAACCGAGCGCCAGGTAATCAAGCGCGACGTCGAGCGTGTACGTGCTCAGGGCCTCGCGATCGTGCACACTGGTGAGAGCGTGGTAGTTGACAATGAAGTAGTACGCATCGTGCCGTGTGTGCAGCTCGATGTGCTGTCGAAGGGCTCCGAAATAGTTGCCGATGTGAAGCGTTCCCGACGGTTGAATACCGGATACGACGGTCACCGGATGGTTCGCGTTTGCCGTACGACTACTCTCTGTCTCGTTGCCATGCATACCCATCTGCCCCGTGTTACCTGATGTGCTCCTGCAGGAGTTTGAGTCGGGCCTCTGCATTTGCTTTCACAACCGCCAGAATGGCGCGCGTCCGCATCTGGTGTTCAACGTTCCCTTCGTCGGCTACGAAATCCACAAACGACGACTCCAGATCACGCAGTGCAGTCAATGCTGACCGCCGATTGTTGTCGACGGCGAAGCT
>JABDKH010000041.1 GCA_013002345.1 Rhodothermales bacterium | reverse complement strand
TGAGTGACGGGCCCGGGCTCGATCACATACTGAACGTCGGCCGTACTGAATACCGAATCGACTCGGGCCGAGGCGGTAACGCGCGCAAAGGCGAACCCGCGTTCCTTCATCCAGTTCAGCACCTGGTCCTGGATACGGATGCGCTCTGCGTCTGTGTAGCGCTGACCCACCTGCAGCGAGAGTTGATCGCGAAACCGAACCCAGTCACGTTGCAGTCTGGTCGGGAGGGCGTCGAGTGTATAGTTGCCGTCGGAGTCGTAGAAACCGAAATCCTGCAGGATAAGAGGCGGGCCCTCTACGATCGAAAAGATGACGTGGATCGTGTTATGCGTCGTGTCGAGTTGGCTCGCCGGATAGTCAACCTCCGCAAAAAGAAATCCATGCTCTCGATAATGCCGACGAAGTCTGACGACATCTTTCTGAAGAACGACGGGATCGAACCGATGTCGAGTGGGCGAAACGAACGGGATGTATCGCTTAATGCGGTCGACGGTCGTCGGTGACGTCGTGACGATCTTCTGCTTCAGCTCGTCGGCTTCGAGTGTACGTTGATCCACGTACTTGAAGGAGATCTTCCGGACGAGCGTGCCGTCGTTTGCATAGAATAGCGGTGCCTGGGCGTGGGTCGCCACGGGCACGAAGAGAGCGACCAGTGCCGCGATGGTCCACCACATGGCGGACGCTTTTCTTATGCGGCGGGACTCCATCATGGCGATGGGCCATAATCGATTCGTCGTTCTCAAGCTATGCAGAGACCGCTGAGCCACCGTCGAGACGATCATGGTTATCGGCGGGGCAATACGCGCTGCGCCCACCGGTTCAATGCAGAGAATCGGCCGGAGTGCTTGACGACGGGACCGGCTCCGTCGCCGGGATAAGGGAGTCTGGCAGCACCTGAGCGCCCTGTTCTTCCGGCATGGCCGCTTCAACAGCCTCTGCAGGCGTCACGGCAGGGGCAACATACGCACTTATGCGGACCGATCCGTGCTGAGTCGCAAGGGAGATCTGGCCTGCACCCTGTCCAAGTCGTCCGCGAAATCGGGCGCCTGCATCCGCAGGTGAATACGATTCCGAAACGAAGCCGATTGAGTCGGTGCTGACTGCACCGGCCGACGTTGTGGCCTCAATGTTTCCGGAAGCAAGTGGCGATACGTGTGCCGAGACATCGCCGTTGGCGGTGAGAAGGGCCACATCGAATGTATTCGCGGTTGACGTAAGGGTGGCCGCTGCCGATCCGTTTCGGGTTCGAAGACGTACCGTTGAACTCGGGCCGGAGTAGCCCACATCGCCGTGCTGATTCTGAACTTCCACTTTTCCTGAGATGCCGTCGATCGTGATGTTACCAGCGACCCACTGAATCTTAATGGGCGTGCCTGCGGGCACCGCACCCGTCACGTCGAAGCGGCTCAACGCATTCTGTGACGCCGTGAAGTTGTAGCGATACGTCAGGTCGTCGCCGACCTCCTCGATATCGAGGTTGCGCAGTTGGCTCTGAGCCTCTGCGGGCGAGTCTCCGCGTGCCGTGCGGGTGATCGTAAACCGGGCAACATCCGAGTCGCTTCCGACGAGACTAATAGATCCCGCGAATCCGTTGAGCACAACCGTTCTCTGTCCGGGCGAAATGACCCGCTCGACGACGTCCGAAGACTCCTCGGAACCCAGAAACAGAACACCCTCTTCCGAACGATTGATGGTCGGTTCCCGGCAGGCGCTGAAGATGGCAAGCAGGGCGATACCGGTTGCCAGCGAGATGTACTGACCCTTCATGACCGAAGCACACGAGTTGTTGAAGTTGTTGTCGAGAGATTAAGCACCCGCCGGCGGAATGGTTCCGTTTATGGCAGTTCCGGCGAGGCTAATCTCTTGCAATTCATATGCCTTGTGGCCGGTTCGATCCTCGCGGAGGCGACTCGACGGTCTCCGGGTTTCGTGACTGGTGGATCAGAACGACGAAGGCGCCCAGGATGAATATCAGCCCGGAATAATAGGCCCAGACGACGAAGGCGATCACCACTCCGAACACATCTCCAAGCCCGCTGTCACCGGACTCCGCATAGCGCGTCAGCAGCCCGGCGCGTGAAGCATAAACGGCAAACGCCACTTTGGCCATCTCCGTCAGCACGGCTGCGAATATGGCCCCGGCGAGTGCGCTTCGTTTTCGCGGTGTCTGCTGCGGTACGAAATAGTAGAGTTGAAAGAACACTGCGCCGGAAAGTATGGCGGGCACCGCAAGTCCGGCTATCTGTAGTGCGCGGCGCCAACCGGTCTGGATCCACAGTCGGTCCAGGCCGATGTGCGACAGAAAACTCAGGTCCGAAATGTTCACTGCCTGAAGAGCGAACGAGATGGCCAGTGAGAGCGAAAAGAACAGGCCGATTTGAACCGTCATGCGAAGATCCGACAGGTACCCGAGGAGTACGCCGAGGCCTCCGCGATCTGATTCCTCAAACACGCCGGCCAGGACCGATCGCACAGTGGAGAAGAGCGTGACGGCGACGAACAGAAGGCCCGCAGCACCGAAAACGGTGAGTGAACTGCTCGACTGATTGAGGCTCTCAAGGAACTGGGTCAGCCAGTCCCGCTGAACATTTGGAACCAGGTCGCGGACCAGTTGAGGCAGTGCCGAGCCCAGCAGGCCCATGAGAATCGCGGCAATCGGGATGATCGCGACAAGCGACTTGAACGCGATCGCCTGCGCCCACAGAAAGACGGGCCTCGTATTGAGGAAGGTCCACAGTGCCGACGTATACGATCGGACGCTTCCCGTAGCCTGTAGCTTGTCAGCCATGACCAGTCCAATGCGTGAGAGCTCGGGAGAAACGAAGAGGTGATAACAGCGCCGGTCTTGCAGATCCGAACATCAGCTGTGCAGGCCCGTGCATCAGAGAATGTACACGTTCACCGGCGCTTCTCGTCAGGCCGACGCCTTTCGTTTCTCAAGAACCGGTCGCTCGTTCGATTCTACTGTCGACAACGTAATACGACAGGATTGAATGTCCGGATGCGCGTGGATGTCGAACATGACCTCGAGCATCGTGTCCTCCATGACGGCTCGGAGACCGCGTGCGCCCGTACCGAGCATGCGGGCTTTCTCAACGACCGCATTCAACGCGTCCTCATCGAAAACCAGCTCGATGCCGTCCATGGCGAAGAGCTTCTGGTACTGCTTGATGAGTGCGTTTTTCGGCCTGGTCAGAATGCTCTTCATCGCTTCGTCCGACAGACCACTCAGCGCTGCGCTCACGGGCAGGCGTCCAATCAGTTCTGGTATCAGCCCGAATCGCAGAAGATCATCTGGTTCGACATGGTGAAAGATGCCCGGGTCGCGCCGGTCCATCTTTGTCTGTGAGTCCGTAAGGAAGCCGATGCTGCTCGTGGACATACGGTGTGAGATCAACTCATCGAGACCATCGAATGCTCCGCCACAGATGAAGAGGATGTTGCTCGTATCGATGTTGATCAGACTCTGTTCGGGGTGTTTTCTTCCGCCCTTGGGGGGGACACCTGCGACCGTTCCCTCCAGAATCTTGAGAAGGGCTTGCTGTACTCCTTCGCCCGAGACGTCGCGGGTGATGGATGCGTTGTCGCTCTTCCGGGCAATTTTGTCAATTTCATCGATATAGATGATGCCGCGCTCGGCACGCTCAACGTTGAAATCGGCAGCATGCAGGAGATGTGCCAGAATGCTTTCCACATCTTCGCCTACATAGCCGGCCTCCGTCAAGGCCGTGGCGTCGGAGATGGAGAACGGTACATCAAGTATGCGAGCGAGCGTCCGCGCGAGCAAGGTCTTGCCCGTTCCGGTCGGGCCGATGAGCATGATGTTGGACTTCTCCAGCTCGACGTCTTCGTACTCGTGGAGATACTCGTCGGAGTCTACGCGCTTGTAGTGGTTGTACACCGCGACTGCGAGCGCCTTCTTGGCCTGGTCCTGACCAATGACGTACTCGTCGAGTGCGGCCTTTATCTCGTACGGAGTGAGGCGGCGTTTTGCAGAGCCACGACGAGTCGACCCTTTTGAACTTCCGACCGTGCTCTGATACGACGCGATGTCACTGCGGACGATGCCGGCTGCATCGTTGATGCACCGGTCGCAGATGTACACATCGGGGCCAGCGACCATCGAGGTGACCTCGTGCGCTGTTCTCCCGCAGAAGGAGCAGCGTATGACCTCGTCGCTTCGGCTGTTGCTCATGGAGAAAATCTGATTTGCTGCTCAGGATATGCCGACTCGAACGACAGGACTAATGAACAGCTGCTCACTTGTCCTTGTATCGAGCGTTTCTGCACCTTACTTAAACATTATTCCGCTGTGCAGATTGCCCGCGAAAGATACCACAAAGTTGCCTAATCTTGGTGTCTCACTTACGGCATCAAAGTTGCAACACCCCTCGTGACGCCAGGACCTCATTCTGACTCTCTTCCAGCGGCCGGCGCAGCCGAAAATGGGCCCATGAAGGCTCTGGAGGCCCTCCCGGAAGCCTTTCTGGAGCGTTTTGAGCGGATCATTCCTGCCACGGATCTCAGGCGCGCGCTCCGCTCTTTCATCACAGACAAGCGAACTGCGTTTCGTGTCAACACTCTAGTCACGGACGTCGTATCAGTGATCGTATCCCTCGACAGGGAGGGCCTTCATGCCGAACCGGTTCCGTGGAGTGTGGACGGTTTCTCCGTGGCATCCGACCGTCGCGACGAGCTGCTGTCCAGCGCTGCCTATCATCGTCGCGAAATCTACATCCAGAATCCATCAAGCATGGTTCCGCCTCTGGTACTGGCGCCGATGCCGGATGAAGAGATCCTCGATCTGACGGCCGCCCCCGGAAGCAAGACGCACCAGATGGCATGTATGATGGGCAATACCGGACGGATCACAGCTGTCGAATCTGCCCGGCCGCGCTACTACAAACTGCGTGAGAACATGCGGCTGCATGCCGCGGAGAATGTGCGGCCATTCTTTCAGGACGGAACCCTCACGTGGCGCCATCGCCCCGAGTACTTTGATCGCGTCCTGCTCGATGCTCCGTGCTCAAGTGAGGG
>JABDKH010000040.1 GCA_013002345.1 Rhodothermales bacterium | reverse complement strand
CCAACCGGGCGTTCCTGTTCGGGGATACATTCGTTGTAGAGTCTCGATTCACCTCGGTGGCCGGACTGACGAGTGGTGCGGCCGTTCAGTACCAGGGCGTCAGTGTAGGTCGTGTCGACGCCGTGCGTCTTCCGGATGAGCCTGGACAGAAGATCGTCGTGATCATGGCGATCAGCGAGAACGCGCGTCGCGTGTTGACGAAGAAGACCCAGGCGCAGATCAAAAGCGCCGGCATCGTGGGCGAGCAGATCGTTGTCCTTGTCACGCCATCGGAAGACGTGGGCGATCCCATTGCGGATGGAGATGTAGTCCCCGGCATCGACCCTTTTGATCTGTTCGAGATCACGGACCGTGCTCTGCAGTCGGTGCAGAATTTTGAAAAGGCTGCAACGACGTTTGACGAGATCATGCAGGACGTTCGAAACGGCGAAGGTACGCTCGGCAAGATTATCTACGACTCGACGCTATACATCACGTTTGTCAGGACAGCCAACGAGACGCAGAGCGTGATGAACAGCATGGCGGACAACGCGGAGAGTCTAGTGGCTCTGGCTGACGAAGCCACGCAGGGCGTGAAGACCCTGCTGGACAAGATCGAGCACGGAGAAGGCACCGTCGCACGGCTGATCAACGATCCGGAACTCTATGAGCAGTTCCTGTCCTCGGCCGACACGCTCTACACCATCATGAACGATGTTCGTGTCGTTCTGGCGAATCTGGAGCACACGTCAAACTGGGGAGCACTGGGAGCATACAGATTCGCCGAGTTGATGGAAGCAGCAAAGCATAACTGGTTGTTCAAGAGGTATTTCGAGGAACGAGGTCACATGGAGCTGGCTCCGTTCGAAGTGCGAGAACGAGCCATTGAGGAGAGCTTCAGGCGACTGACGCAGCGGGAACGCGATCTGCTTGAGTGGGAGGAACGATTGCGACGCGCCGGCGCCGATGTTGGCATGCCGACTCCGGCAGCTTCTGAGGAAACCAGCGGTGCAGGCGGTCCTGCATCTAACGACCCAGAACTCCGCCCGTAATGGATGAAGCAAATCCAGCCGTGACCGGCGAGGGAGTTGGTAAATCACGCCCCCGTTCCCTGGATGCGGCTCTGACAGCCGGCGGTATTGCGCTCTTCCTGGTGCTCCTCTACACGATGCGGGAGTTACTGAACCCGTTGCTCGTCGGTGCGGCAGGCGTCATACTCCTCTGGCCGCTGCGTTCGAACCGCGCAGTACGTGCCCTGCTGGTGTCGGGAGCGTTTCTTCTCATCCTCTGGTTCTTCGATCGGTTGAGCACGGTCCTCCTTCCTTTCGGGGTCGCCTACCTGCTGGCCTACCTCTTCAACCCTGTCGTGGAACTCCTGAATCAACGATTCAAAGTGCCGCGGTGGGCCTCGTCTCTGGTCGTCACCGGACTGATTATTGGCCTGATGGCGGCGTTCGCATTCCTTCTGATTCCGAGCATCATCAACCAGCTTGAAGTGCTCGGAACGCGGATCTTCGAGAGCGTGACCGGCCTGAGTGAATGGATGACGGAATCGACGCTGCTCGACCGACTGCAGGACGCCGGCATCGTTGAAAAAGACGTCTTCATTGCCCAGATCATTGCAGCCATCCAGGAGCAGGCGGGAGTACTTGCCAGCGGTGTGCCCGAAGCAGCCCAGAAACTTGCGAAGGGGCTCGGATCGATTCTCGGACTTGTTACGGTCGTGGCCATCATGCCGGTCCTCGTATTCTACATGGTCAAGGACTTTTCTCTCATCACCGACAAGGTGATGCAGCTCTTCCCGACGTTCGGGGGACGGAGAGAGTATCTGATAAAGGCCGGTGGCGTAGTAGGAAACTATCTGCGTGGCCAGTTGATGATCAGCGCCATTGCAGCTGTCAACGTTTCGGTGCTGCTCCTCATCTTCGATGTACCGTTCGCACTCCTGATCGGGTTGCTGGGTGGACTGCTCAACATGATCCCGAATGTCGGAGCGATCATCACAAACATTATCGGAGTAACGATCGCGGTCGTGTTCGGTGATCCCTGGCTCGCGAAGGCACTCATCGTCTTCGTAGTTCTTCTGGGCGAGTCGTTACTCGAATCAAGTGTCCTGAGTCCGCAAATACTGAGTCACCAGGTGGGATTGCATCCCGTGCTCATCGTGCTGTCGCTGTTCGTTTTCGGCGCTTTCATGGGTCTTTTCGGGTTGTTTATCGCGGTCCCCGTCACCGCACTGATCGTCGCGGCTTATCAGGCATGGCACCAGGAGCTGCAGTTCGAAATCTCGAACTACATGAGTGCAGCGACCGATTGATTATTTCGCGAAATGCCCGTGCGGAGTAACGGCGACGTACGTCGTTGAACACAGTGGCAGTCGGGTTCATCCAGCAGCTCATTATTCACGCCAGCCCAACACCCGCCCTCGCTGAACGGCGTACAACCACACGACCATCTGGAGCCGTGTCACAGAACCTCACAGTGCACTGAACAAGCAATTCGTCATACCACGCATGTTTGATCCGACGCGCTCCGTGCTTGGCCGATGGCTGAGCAAGGACTCGGATCGGCTGCGGGGTGAGGCACGCTTCTACCTGTTCGCCGTCACAGGAAGTGTACTTCTTATTCTGACAAGTCTGATCATCTGGGCCATAGTCAGGGACCGAGTCATCGCCGAACCACAGGGAACGGCTGCGCTTGTGTTCTACGGGGGCCAATTGCTAGCTGCAGGTACATTTGTCCTGACTTGTGTGCTCGGATTCAGACCACGCACCGTCGTCACACTGTCGCGAGGAATGATTGATGTCAGGCAAGGCCGTAGATCGATGATACTCAGGACACGCGACATCAAGAATGTCGAAATCGTCCCTGGATCGACGCTGCCGAGGCACTATCGGCGGTTCGCGAACCTTGCCGAATTCTCCGGTAGATCGCAACACAACTATCTGCTGCTCAAGGCGGCGGACCGGGCTCTGGTGCTGGGACTGACGGGTCCACAGCAGGATGAGTTTCTCAGTCTTCTCAGACAGGAAGAATTGCCAGACACGATCCGTCTCTTGCGAGAAGCGCAGTAGCAAGGAACGAGTGTCCCCCCTCGGCCGCTTCAATGCATTTCGAACTTCTGCATACCGACCCCTCCTCCGCTGCGCGCCGTGGACGTCTGCACACACCACACGGTCCCGTCGAGACGCCGGTCTTCATGCCGGTCGGCACGCTTGGAACGGTCAAGAGCATTCCGCAGAGAGCGTTGCGCTCGGATATCGATGCGCAGATCATATTGGCGAATACGTACCACCTCTACTTGCGACCGGGGACCGATGTGCTGGAAAGTGCCGGTGGTCTGCATACATTCATGAACTGGGACCGTGCGGTGCTGACCGACTCGGGTGGTTACCAGGTATTCTCTCTCTCTGACAAACGATCCATCTCCGAAGATGGCGTTCGATTTCGCAGCCATCTTGATGGGTCCGAACATCTCTTTACGCCGGAGTCGGTTGTCGACACGCAACGTCTCATCGGCGCGGATATCATAATGGTTCTCGACGAGTGCCCACCGGGGGACGTCTCTGCAAGTTATGCAAGGGAGTCGAACGAGCTGACTATTCGGTGGGCGGAGCGCAGCCTGGTCCGATTCAACGAAACACGATCTCGATATGGCCACGAACAGACTTTGTTCGGCATTGTCCAGGGCGTTGTTTATGCGGACGTCCGGAGCGAATCGGCCAGACGCCTCGTTGATCTGGATTTCCCCGGCTACGCCATCGGGGGACTGTCCGTCGGCGAAACGACCGACCTGATGTATGAAATGGTCGATGTCGTTGCGCCACTGCTTCCGCCCGAAAAACCCCGTTACCTGATGGGCGTCGGGACCCCGGCCAATCTGCTCGAAAATATCGCCCGCGGTATCGACATGTTTGATTGCGTGATGCCGACCCGCAATGCACGCAACGGCCGTTTGTACACGACCGACGGGTTTCTCAATGTTCGGAACGAAAAATGGAAAGAAGATCACTCAGCGATAGACGCCGGACTGGACTCGTACGCCTCCTCCAGTTATTCGAAGGCCTATCTGAGGCACCTGTTTCAGTCGAACGAAATGCTTGGGCCGCAGCTTGCGACCCTCCAGAACCTGTCTCTCTACTCGCGGCTGATGGATGAGTCCCGGAGTCGGATTGTGGCCGGAACGTTCGATGGCTGGTGGCAGGCAACGGCCGACCGCCTGAGTCAGCGGCTGTAGCGTACGAACCTCGCCTCTTCCGATCGCGTATACGTTGATATTCATTCGAGACTCGTCGAGACTCATGGCCAGACAGTTCAACGTTCCGGATTTCTACCGCAGCTCCGTTATCTCGACGGTGAAAGAAGCCCGGCGCGTCACCGACCCTCGCAAGAAGGACCTGTCCCCCTCCCTCATAGATTTTGGGCCGATTCGCTTCCGGATCGCGCGCCATTTCGGTTTCTGCTACGGCGTAGAGAATGCGGTCGAGATAGCGTACCGGGCGCTTGACGAGAACCCGAACAAGCGTGTCTTCCTGCTGTCGGAGATGATTCATAATCCGAGAGTCAACGGAGATCTTGAGAGCCGCGGCATACGATTCCTGAGAACGACGGAAGGCCGACAGCTCATACCGTTCGACGAGTTGACTCCGGACGATGTTGTAATTATTCCTGCATTCGGATCCACGATCGAGATCACGCAGGAACTTCAGCGGTACGGTGTGGACACCTACGCCTATAACACCACGTGTCCGTTCGTCGAGAAGGTGTGGAAACGGAGCAGTCAGATCGGTACAAAGGACTACACCGTTGTGATTCACGGAAAGCACAATCACGAGGAGACGCGCGCGACGTTCTCTCACGCGGAGAAGGATGCACACGTTGTTGTGTTACTTGATCTTTTCGAGGCGGAACTCCTGGCAGCCGTTATCACAGGGGACGCCGAAGCCGGGGCGTTCTTTGATGAGTTCGATGGCCGGCATTCGCCGGGTTTCGATCCGGTGACTCACCTGCGGAGAATCGGTGTCGTAAACCAGACCACGATGCTCGCGACAGAGACACAGGCCATTGCCGATCTACTGCGCCGCGCCATGATCCGCCGGTACGGTGCAGAGAATATCGGCGAGCATTTCGCCGATACAAGCGACACGCTTTGCTACGCGACGAACGAGAACCAGAACGCAACGCACGCGCTGATCCGGCAGCCGGCTGATCTGGCGATCGTTGTTGGTGGGCACAACTCCTCCAATACGAGCCACCTGGTAGAGTTGTGCAGCCAGGCGATGCCCACGTACTTCATTCAGGACGCCACCGAAATCCTGTCGAGACATGTCATTAGTCATTTCGATCTCGAACAGAAGAAGCAGGTCGAGATCGAGAACTGGTTGCCGACACATGAGCCCGTGACCGTCGTGTTGACAGCCGGCGCATCCTGTCCGGACTCGTTGCTTGACGAGGTTGTCACCAGGCTGATCGATTGGTTTCCCGGAACCCGGAGTGTCGAGGAAGCTCTGTCTCCATTCGCCGAGGCGACGGCCTGAGAGCGCGGCATCCTATGCAACAGAAACAGCCCAGGTGGTACGAGGCATGGTTTGACCGTGATGAGTATGCGATCGTCTACCGTCATCGCGACGACGAGGAAGCCAGAAAATTGATCGATCTACTGGAACGTATCACCGGTGTTGGCAGAGGTGACACGATCGTGGATATCGGGTGCGGACGCGGACGTCACGCCATTCGCCTTGCCCGACATGGCTATCGCGTTACCGGCCTCGACTTGAGTGAACGGTCAATTGATGAGGCGCGCGAGCGGGCTGCGCGCGATGGCCTTGAAGTGGAATTTGTCGTCGGTGATATGCGCACCGCTCTTTGCGACGCATGCTTCGACGGCGCCGTAAATCTGTTCACGGCGTTCGGGTACTTTGAGCGTGAGGACGAACATCAGAAAGCCGTTGATGCTGTCGCAAATTCCCTCAAACCCGGCGGCTGGTTTGTGCAGGATTTTCTGAACCCGACGTTCGTGCGTGAAACGCTCGTACCGGAAGATCGGCGAACAGAGGACGGTATCGAGATCATGCAGCTAAGAACCGTCGTCGACGGCCGGATCCGAAAAGAGATCACGCTCACAAAGGACGGCCGCAGCCACAGCTTCCAGGAATCCGTACGGCTGTTCGAACTTGACGATTTCAAGTCGATGTACGATCGAGCGGGGCTCCGTTTCGTCGACGTGTTTGGAGACTACGACGGAGGGGCCTACGGCCCGACGAGCCCCCGCATGATCATGCACTCGATCAAGCGTGGTAGAGAATGAACCGGGCGACCACTCGATATGCCGGAGTCGTCACGACCATTATGGCCGCCGGTCTGATGGCCGGATGTGCCCTCTTTGATACGCGCGACCCTGAGCCGCCGATCGTCGTGGGTGGAACGTACCTGCAGCCAGATACGCCCGAGCAGGTGGTCGCAAACTTGATCTCGGCGGTCGGGGAGTTGAATACACTCAATTATAGGCGGTCGTTCTCTGACGAATTCGTATTTCAGCCGACCGCGTCGGCGGAAGCCAGCAGTCCGATCTGGAACGGATGGGGAGTCACCAATGAGGAGCAGTATTTCAGCGCTCTCGCGGCGGCCGGACGTTTCGGATCAAATCATAGGCTGCTGCTCACTGACGAGAACCCGACGCCGGTGTCGGATCGGTTGAGCATTGTCGATTCCAACTACGAGTTGACGGTCAACCACAGTCGCCCCGAGATCCCGACATCGGTCGAGGGTCAGCTTCGCTGGGAAATCGAACAGGGAACGGACGGTCTCTGGCGGCTCGCGGCCTGGACCGACCGGGAGGTGAGCAGCGCTTCGTCATGGAGCGACCTCAAGGCCGAATTTGTAGACTGATACAGCTGGCGTATCGCGACGACGTTCGCTTACTCCGGCATCGAGAAGGTCAGGGTCGTGTGGTGCGTCCATCAGCCGCTTCCCGCCGAGGACGACACGTTCGTCTTGCTGTTCTCCCATGGTCGGTTTGCGGACCGCGTGGCGGAAGAAAAGCGTTGTCGTCGGCCGTACCTTGGTTTTCAACCAGCCCACTAGTGTTGAAGACAGGCGTCATCATCTCGTCCCTCAGTGCTGCTCTGGTCGTCGTGGCCGGCTGCAATCCTTTCGCTCCCGCGCTCGAGGAAGGGGATCCGTTTGGGGATTTTCTGGGGGATCCGACCACGGTCGAAGGCTTTTTTACGAACTTTCGAAACGCTTACGAGCTGCGCGACATCTCGCTGTACGAACCGCTGCTCGACTCCTCTTTCGTCTTCAGTTACTACGATTTCGACGAGCAGGTCGAGCGAGAGTGGGGATTCGCTCAGGACCTTGAGAGTACACGCCGGCTCTTCGACAACTCGAACCTGATCCGCCTGCAGTGGAATCAGATCATCTCGCGTGACGAATTCGAGCGCGGACTGAGTGAGCGCGTGGTGCGCTCGTTCAATCTCACGATTTCGCTGGAGAGCGGCGAAGTCTTCCGGGGCGATGGCAACGTCAATTTCTCCATGCTCCGACCCGACACGACCGTATCCTGGAAGCTCGTGCGGTGGCGCGACGAGAGCGAATTCTGAGATCTTGACGCGCGTGTCAACCGCGCACGTGAAGGCGGCGCCAAAATCCGGAATCCTTCATCAAGCCCATCCCCTTCAGTGCGTATACTTCGGGCATAACTGCACATCGACAATACCGAGCGGATCATCATGGAAAAGGCACTCTCCTACGCTCAGGAGCACTTTGAAGACTCTGTAACCGGACTCGAAGATTTTCTGCGCATACCGTCAATCAGCACGAATGCGGATAGCGCCGGTGAAGTCAAGAGAGCCGCGAACTGGCTGGCCGACGAACTACGCCGCATCGGCATCAAGACGGTGGAAGTCCACGAGACCGCAGGGCATCCGATCGTTTATGCGGAGCACCTCGTCGACGACGCGAAACCGACGATTCTTGTGTACGGACACTATGATGTCCAGCCGCCGGATCCGCTGGACCTGTGGACGTCTCCCCCGTTCGAGCCTACGCGGAAGAATGGCGTCCTGTACGGCCGCGGCACATGCGACGACAAGGGGCAGCTATTCATGCATGTCAAGGCAGCCGAGGCCTATCTCCAGTCGGGTGATGCGCTCCCGCTGAATCTGAAGATGGTATTCGAGGGCGAGGAGGAGACCGGTTCGGAGCACATCGTACCGTTTGTGCGCGAGAACAAGGAGCGGATGAAAGCCGACGTGGTCGTCGTCTCGGACACGGCCATGTTCGACGAAGGAGTACCGTCCATCACGTACGGCCTGAGAGGGATGGCGTATGTCGAGGTGAAACTGACGGGACCCGATCGCGATCTACACTCCGGTGTGTACGGTGGTGCCATCGAGAATCCGATCAATGCGCTGGCGAAACTCATTGCCGGACTCCACGACGAGGACCATCGCGTGACGTTGCCGGGCTTCTATGATTCCGTGCGGCCGTTGTCGGATGAGGAGCGTGCGACGTACAAGGCACTTCCCTTCGACGAGAAAGCGTTCATTGCGGATGCCGGTGCTCCGGTAGCAAAGACCGAGAAGGGGTACTCACCACATGAGGCCTCGACCGGAAGGCCGACGCTCGACTGCAACGGAATCTGGGGCGGCTACATCGAGCCGGGGGCAAAAACGGTGTTGCCATCGACGGCGAGTGCCAAGATCTCGATGCGCCTCGTGCCGAACCAGACGTCCGACAAGGCGGCCGAGCAGCTGGAGCGTTACTTCAAGGAGCACACACCGGATACGATGAAGCTGGACTTCAAGTATCTGCACGGTGGGAAGGCTGTGCTCGTGGACACGACGATACCGGCGATGCAGGCCACTGCCGAAGCGATGGAAGGCGTGTTTGGCCGTAAGCCATTTTTCACGCGCGAGGGAGGTTCAATCCCGATCGTTGCCGACTTCAAAGAGATCCTCGGAATCGACACGGTGTTGATGGGATTCGGGTTGAACTCGGATGCGATCCATTCTCCGAACGAGTGCTTCGGACTCGAGCGTTTCCGTCAGGGAATCGAGACGTCGATCCGGTTCATGAAGATCTTCGGCGAGAGAGTGGCGTAACGGAATCGGGCCTGGATCGTTGGTGAAAACTACAGATCGACATCCTCGTTAAAGGTGTCGATGCCCGGGTGGCGGAACTGGTAGACGCATGCGACTCAAAATCGTATGTCCTTAGGACGTGTGGGTTCGAGTCC
>JABDKH010000039.1 GCA_013002345.1 Rhodothermales bacterium | reverse complement strand
CGTCTTCCAGTTCTCCTGATTCCAACAGTTGCGCGTACAAACGGGGCCTGTCCTCTTTCAACTCATGCAAATCCACGCGACCCGTGAAGATCACCGGGTCCATAGGGAATTTGTCCGGCCGAAAATGTGTGTTGAAAAAGTGCACCGTGAAGATGAACCCGGTTGCGAGAAGTGCTTCGTCACTGTGGATGATCGTGGCGACGTTAATCCATGATCCCGGAATACCAAGACGCGTGAAGAACTCCGGAAACCAGAGCAGCATGCCGCTGCTGCCAATTACCAGCACGCCCCAGAACACCGCCATGTAGTCGAACTTCTCCCAGTAGGTCCATCGGCCGTAACCCGGGCGTGGACCGATACCGAGAAACCACTTCACTGTCTGTCCGAACTCGATGATGTCCTGCTTGCGAAACCACAACGTGTCTTCGCCTGATAACATCCCTCGCATCGAGGTCTTCGTCTTCCGCTTGTTTTTGACGAGGTAGCTTAAATGCAGGAAGAAGTACACAAAAGTGATGATGGCAGCGACGCGATGAATGAACCCTGTCACCTCGTAGCCGCCCAGGATTCTTGACAGCGTCTGGAAGACTCCGACCCCGGAAAACTTGATCGTCATTCCGGTGATGGCGAGCGACAGGAAGCTGACGATCACCAGCAGATGCAAGAATCGGGAGTAGCCGTCAAACCTTTCGTAGAATCGCCCCGGCTCCGCGTCCGCAGGGCGTGTCGGTCGCGACGCTTCAATGGTTGCCGCTTCGACAGGAGGGTCGACTCCGTCTTGTTCAACGATCGTAGATCCGTCAACAGGATCACTCATTTGCTGTCCCGCCATTCTTTGTTCTCTCAATCTTCTGGCGTTCCCGGATGGCCCGGGGTATCCAGAGGAGCGTGTGCACACCGAAGAACGCAAACACGCTGACAAGCAGGGTCGTCATGAACAGGTACGTGTAGTGCAGATACGGATACTTGTCCTTGTCGTGGTGCGTCGCGTGTGTCAAGTAGCCAACGAACTTGCGATTTGAGTTAGGATGACAGGCCTTGCACGTCTCAACGACGTTCGCTCGACTCAGCTTTGAGTCCGGATTCGTGGGTGGCAAGATGCTGTGCGCGCCGTGGCAGTCGTAGCATTTTGCGGTCTGCTCGGCGCCGAGCTTGGATACCTTGCCGTGGAACGTGTCGAAGTACGTCTCGGTCACGTCAAGGTGGCACTTGCCACACTGATCGAGGATCTCCTGTCGAAAGTCTCCCACGTCGACCCGCCTGATCGTGTGAGACTTATGGCAGTCGTTACAGACCGGTAGTTTTTCCTCAGTGGTTGTAACTGTGGGGCTATGTACGCTGCTCTGAAACTCATCATAGATGCCCAGATGACACTGGGCACAAGTAGCCGCAATGTTCGAAGGAAAGACCGTAGACGTTGAGTCCGTGATGGGCTTTTCGCTGTGGGCGGTATGGCAACTGACACACGTAGCGGTCACCATGAGCCCGCTCTCGAGCAAACCCTTGCCGTGGATGCTCATCGTGTAGTTGCTTACGATCTGATGCTCCGTCCCTTCGTAGCCGGCCGCCGCTTTCTGTCCGTCGCTATGGCACTGCCCGCACAATACAGGGATGTTCCTGGTGAACGTCGGCGAAGCTTGATCTTCCTTGAAGAGTGTCCCGTGAGAACCGTGACAATCCGCGCAGTTTGGCGCCGTCGAATCCCCCTCTGCCACCCGTCGACCATGCTCACTTGCGGTGAACTCCTCAACCTGCTCGGTGTGGCACATGGCGCAGTCGACAGGTCCACTCCCGATGCAAACCGGGGTTTTCGAGCGAGATACGTTCGTATGACACTTGAAGCAGGCATTTCCGCCGTGTGCCGAACCTGCGATCTCATCGGCGTCAACGTAGAGGGAAACCTGCTCTCCGTCTTTCTCTACCTGGAAGTCCGGGTCGCCATGACACGACAGGCACTGGCTGTCGGGAAAGCTCTCGGTATAGAAGACCCTCCGAACAATGTGTGGCTGATGGCAATCGACACAGATCGGCAACTGATGCGGCTTTTCTTCCCAGAGCTTTCCTTCGATGACCTTCACGTGCACTTTCTCGATCTGCGAGTGACACTGCATGCAGGTCGTGGCAATGTTTCGCTGGTGGATGGCCGACCGCGAGTCCTCGTGCGGAAGGATGTCGTGAGATTTGTGGCAGCTGGTGCACACGGCTGTTACGGTCAGTCCGCGCCTGAACAGCCCGTCGCCGTGGATCGACTGCGAGTAGTTTTCCAGGACATTGTGCTGGCTGATCTCGCGCAGTTCCGATACGAGCGTACCTTCCTTGTGACACGTCCCACAGAGATTCGGGATGTTCATGACGAATGTGGGCGACCTCTCATCCGTCGACGACCGCATATTGTGCTTGCCATGGCATGACTGGCACGTCGGTGCCAGGTAGCGACCCCGTCTCAATGCCTGACCATGCAGGCTGCGTTCGTACTCCGCGAACTGGTCATCGTGGCACATGTCGCACTCGACCTTCTCAAGTACGTCCTCGTGAGGGAGGTCGTCCACGTCGACATCTGAGTGGCAGGATGTGCAACCCTCTTTGCCATGTACAGAAATCGCGTGCGAGCGGTAGTTCACAAAGAGGGAGATGGTGCGGCCGTTCACCTCCTTTGTGAGAGTGCGGTCATCATGACACATCATGCACTCCTCGTCCTCCTCCACGGCATACTCCTGGGCCAGAACAGGAGGGCCCAGCAGAGGCAGGAGGACAAGCAGCAGTAGCGAGGCGCAGATTTGTCTCATGTTCATCATTCCAGGCTCGCACCGTTCCGGCGTCTGGTCGGATCGGTCGGAGAGCCAGGTTGCTTCGGGCGGTGCCAGCGGTAATCGGGTCTTGAGTCGTTTGCGAGGTTCTCCAATCCGCAAATTGTCAGTGGATCAGTGTGTGCAGCGCTGTACTGGCGAGTCGATTTCACTACACGTAATTAATCGACTGGCGGCGAGAAACTAAATAGTCTTTGCCGTACACCATTTGTAGGGAAATGCCTTACACGTAAGCGTTCTTTATCGAGACGTGGCCGGTGAGGCGAGGTCGCGAGTGCAGAGCTTTCGCCCACAGAAAAGGGGCGACCCACGATGTGGATCGCCCCCGTCTGGCACAGGACTGTCAATCGGTGGCTACTTCAGCAGCACAACCTGTCGGGATTCGTAGAAGTCCGCACCCTGCAGCTGGATGATGTACGTGCCGCTGGCCAGTCCGGCGGCGTCGAACGTGACGCGATGCGCTTCATTCGCACTCAGCGTTCCATTAAACAGGTCCGTGACCTGGCGACCCATTTCGTCGAAGACGCGAACCCGAACTTCCTGGTCCTGCCTCACAGCGAATTCGAACGTCGTGGTGGGGTTGAACGGGTTAGGGTACGCCTCGGAAAGAAAGAACTGATCCGGTACACCTACTGCAACCTCGATCTGCTCGGACACCGTCGTCGTGCCGTCGAAATCGATCTGCCGCAGACGGAAACGATGCGTTCCGGGCAGCAGATCGTTGATGGTGTAGCTGTAGTCACGTGCCTCGGAGGTCGTGCCGGCTCCCGGAACGAATCCGACTGCCTCAAAGCTGCCGCTGTCGTCAGCGTGCTGAATATCGAAGCCGATGTTGTTGGACTCGGACTCGGTACGCCAGTCAAGAATCGCATTCTGCCCGTCAAGACGAACGTCGAAAGAGGACAGCTCGACGGGAAGCGCCAGCGAGATGGTCCATGTCTCGTTGTAGACGGGCTTGGACGTCTTCGAGGCACCAGCGACATACACAGTCACGGCCTGTGTCTCACTTACTCCGGGAGTCCACGTCACTTTCCACTGACCAGGATCGCCTCCCTGGCTGTCGTGTGTCACGTGCGTGTTGGAGAGAGAAAACTTCGTGGCGTCGAGGCTCTGATTAAGTGTAATCGTACCGACGACGTTGTTGCCGGTTGTGGCATCAACTACGACAAGCTCAAAACCGTGCTCGCTTTCGCCCGGTTCATCCATTTCCACGGTAATATCCAGAGGAACGCCCGGGGTGTAGCTGGCAGGCGCAGTAATCGTGAGAGATCCTGTGCCGGATGCCGAACTATGACAATTCGTGCAGGTGCGCCCATCGATTGGGGCTCCCGTGTAACCGCCGGGAGAGCCGCTGCCCCGGAGAATTGCAAAGCCCAGAAGGCTTCCTGCTGCTATGACGACCAATGCAGGGCCGGTGACGCTTGGTAGTAGGTTCTTCATGAGATATCCGTGGGACTAGTTGGTGCGACAAGTAGAGTCCTGACCCTCGCGCAGGGAGCCAAGAGTATGCTCAACTGAGAACGCTGCGCCAGGTTGGTGGACCGTTACCACTTACGGGTGGCGTAGAGGCGAGCAACTCATGTTATCGTCTTCGGAACAACTCTACTCAAATCCGGCGTTGAGCGCGACCTAGAACAGGTCTTTTTCGCCGTTGATGTGCAGCGTGGGGTCGAGGATGTTGTTTTGCTGATCGGTGACACCGACATGGCAGGACGAGCAGGCCAGCGCGGCCGGAATGTGACCGATAGGTGGGAGCGAATGGCACGACCCGCACTCGGCCTCGCCAGTGCCTACTGCACTCCAGACCACATTCGGATTGTTGCCGCGAATGAAATCCTCCGCGTAGCCCCACGAATTCGCGCCGGCATCTGCCTTCGCAAAGGCGAAGCCTCCATGGCAGTAGCTGTTGCCGCAGGTTGACGTCGCGAAGTCGTAAGTGGGATCCAGCTCGCCGTCGTGGGTAGCGAGTGTGCCGAACACCAATTCCGCCATACCCGGCGTCGAATCATCCACTACATGCCCCGGGTCATCAAAATCATCGGGCTCGACGTGGCACTCCGAACACTCGACACCCGCCGCGATCTGTGCAGCGATGTGTTGCTGATGAGCACCAACGCCGGAGGCGGTGGTTGCCGTGTTGTCCATCAGGTCCTGCGGCGGCGCGTCGTTCTGGGCGCCTCCGTGGCAAACGGAGCACTCTTCAGGGCCATCATCGCCGACGTGGCACGTCAGACAACTGATGGTCTCGCCCACCTGCACTGAAATGATCTCCCGGCCGTAGTCGCCGCCATGACAGGTCTGACACTTCGTGATATCCCAGTCCGCCATGTCCTGAAATACCGCCTCGTGGAACTCGATGGACGCCGGCACAGCAAACCCTTCAGGATGAGGATACGCACTATGACACGTCGCGCAGGATACACCGGAGGTGCCTCCACCATAGTCCTGCCCATGACATGACTGACAACTTTCCGATGGGCTGGCACTCTCGAGTACGAACTTCCCATGGAACGTCTCCGACGACGCACTATTCCAGCCGTCCGGGTGCGTTTTCTCGACAAGGAAATCCGACGTGTCCGCGCAAGAGGCCAGCAGCCATGCGGCGAACACAACGAGTACAGCAACGGGAATACTGCGCAACTTCAGCATATCAGTTAGGCGATCCGTGGCAGGGTTGGCAGATCTGATCTGCGTTATCCTCGTGGCACGCAATACAGTTGTTCAGGTCACTTGAGGCCTCGAACCGGTGCAAGCCGCCGTCGACCCGGTTTACCCAGCCGGGGCGGTGATTCAACGGCAGGACCTGGTTGTCGTTGTGACAGTCCACGCAGAACGTCTGATCGGTGTGGCACGATATGCATGCTTTCTCCTGGCTCCTCGCGTCCAGCGCATGCGTAAACTCGTAGTTGAGCGGGTGCGTAAATCTGTCGACGTTGTCTCCCTCGTGGCAATCCTGGCAGAAGTCATCGTCGTGACACGACTGGCACTGCAACCCGTTCAGATCCGAATGCGCATCAGTCTGGGCCATGTCCGAGTGTGTATGCAGAAATCCGGCGACATGGCTGGCGGGCTTCAGCACGTCGTCCGGCATGTGGCACGTAGCGCATTCGAGAGAAGCCGATTCCATTTCGTGGCAATCCTGGCAGTTGAGCATCGTCGGCAGAGATGACTCTTCGGTCGGCGCTTCGACGAGTACAGCCGCGTGGCAGTCCTGACACTCGAAGCCACCAACAAGATGCTTCTCGTGAGAGAATTTCTGGCTGTATCTCGTGATGTAGTCCGAGCTCTCCGGATCGTCCGGATTCGTGTGGCATGTTGCGCACTCGTCGTCATCGTCGACATCGTGGCAATCGGCACAGACATCCATGTCCGGCAGAAGATTGTCCAGGCCGGTCGTGCTGCTCTCGACACCACCGTGGCACTCGTCGCACGCCATTTCGTTCTCATCCACATGAAGAACGTGGCTGAATATCAATTCGTCAGGTGGCGCGGGGCGCACGCCGTCAGGCATGCGCGACTGAAAAACGAACGCCAGAACGAGCGGCGAAATCAGTATGACGAGTCCGGATTTCAATGCGTTGTTCTCTTCTTGATCAGATGGTAGACAGTCGGTAGGAGACCCTGAACAGGAGTCGCAGGTCGTTGTCGTACAGACTGTTCAGGCTTTCCTGGAGCTCCGCATCAACTGTGACCTCGCGACCCGCGTTGTATCGCAGTCCTGCCGAAAAGGAGGTCGCGTCCTCGTCGAAATCGGCGGTGTATCGCTGGAAATTATAATAGCTGCTCCGGGCTCTTGCCTCAAATTTCGGTGTCAATGCATAGCGGGCCTCACCATACAGCCCGATGCGATCTCCCCCGAACCCGGACTGGTATACGACGCCGATGGTGCCCCACCGTGCTGAGAGCGTTCCGATGATTTCGTTCCCGGTCTCGCTCTCATCGTACAACGTATAGTAGTTCTGTATTCCTACCTGGTACTGTCCGAATTGACGATAGACGGCGCCACGTATCTGTTGATAGGCGTTCAGACTGAAGATGTTGAAGTAGGAATCCTCGAACACCTGGGGTTTCTGACTCTGGAACTCGCCAGAAACGGTCCATGGGCCTGTCGCATACGAGAGTCGATACCGCATGCGCTGGTAATCTTCATCCTGCAAATTGTAGTCGAGCTGCGCGAGGTACGTCAGCCCGTCAAGCAGTTGGCCGGTTAAAGAAGCACCTGCTACCTGCCAGACAAGATTATCCGACCGGTTGCGTTGGAAGTAGCTCACGTCCAGTTTCGCCTGTCGGGCAAAACGGCCCGACGCGAAGCCGCCCAGCACATAGCCATCGTCCGGAGAGAGGAATTCAAATGCCCGGTCGCGGGGCGTTTCAAGTCCCGCGACGAAGCGAACCCTGATGTCTCTGGTGGGTGTTGCTGCCACCGAGAAGGCATCGGACGATGCGTTGATCACTCCGTCGTACAGGAACTGACGGCCAAGCCGAAGATCGACGCGCGAATCCGGTTTCCATCGAAGAGACCCGTTGTACCAGCGCGCTTCCCATTCTCCGGGATCGCCACGACGCGCCACCCTCATGTAGGATCGCAACTGGAGCTGCGGAGCGTCGTGGAGCCATGCTCGAAAGCGAAGACCCTGGTAGAAGTCGCCCCGTTGGTCTCCGTCGGCAGTTTCATACGAATACAAGTACGACTGTGTCGTGCCTGTAAACTCAACCTGGCTGAACGCCGGGGTTGCGATCACCCCGGCGAACAGAATCGATACGAATGATTGCTTCAGCACAGGCTAGCCCCTTTACCTGTAGTGGGTAGAAGCCTACTTGTATTCCGCCTTTCTTGCGTCGGGAATCGGATGCGCAATCTTCTCGGAGTACTCCGTAAAGTCGAATCCTTTAAAGGTCGGGCTCTTGTCATTGTGACACGCGACGCAGGTCTCTTCCGTTGGCGTTACGAGGCCTACAGACGCGCCATCCGTTTCACCGGATGTTATCGACACCATGGTCTTCTTTTTGTAGTAATTGCCGCCGGCGCCGTGGCACGACTCGCAGGACACGCCATCCTCGACACTGTACTTCGTGCCGAGAAGCTCCGGAGCAACGCCGTGCGCTGTGATGTGGCATGCAAGGCATTCGTCCGCCGTCTGCGGGTTATCTATGCCTGCAGCTGCCGCGAACTCCTTGGCCTCGTCAGTTCCCAGTGTCGCATACGCTCCGGCATGCGGACCCTCCAGCCACTTCCCGTACTGCTCGCCCACTTCCTCTTTCCTGTGACACGTCTTGCACTTGGCGGCTCCGATGAACTCCGCGTCATCGAGCGCGACAACGGAAACCGTTCCGTCATCTGAGACTGTCCGCGACGTCGGTCGGTCGACCTGCATGGCAACAATGAGGAGTGCGACAGCAAGCACCGAAATGCTAGACGCAGCTAGGGTTATCAATCGCTTCATTTTGTATTCACCACGATGGTTCTTCTTTACAGTCGTTTATCGTCTGGTCAAGAGTCCTTAACGGACTCAATTTCTCTAATTTTGAAGAAAAGTGCTACGGTCAAAATTGTTATGAACAGCGTTGCTACACCAAAGCCGAGCCGGCGAAAACCGAAGGCTTCGATCTCCGATCGCGCAAGTTCAACGGCATCTCTTGCCGTCTCGATCCCGACCGTTGTGACTTCGCCTGTCTTCGCGGGGTCGAACGTGTGCACCAGTGTTCGAGCGGTGATCAGGCTCTGGTTCGCTTCGCGCTGCAAATAGCTGATATCAAGGTCATCCATGCCAATTCGGTGAACTTCCTCAGCCAGCACGCGCGCTGAGTCCTGAGCGCTGACGAGCGCGGTGAGTTGCGCGTACATCTCTTCGGCAACCCTGTAGCCGTCGTCTCCCTCGTCGTGACAGGCCGTGCACACTGACTCATCACCGACGCCGACCATCTCAAGCGTCGTCTTTGAGACGTCGTGGATTCCGTGACACTCCTCGCAGCCGTGAAGCTCCTCTTCGTTGAACGCCCGCGCCATATTCGTTTCGTGGAAAAACTCGGCGTTGTTCACGTGGCACATGCCGCACACGTATTCAATCGCATCGACGCCGGGCGGCATGGCTCCGTGATTCCCGTGACAATCGTTACAGGCCGGCGAGCCCGTGTCCTGCCTCTCGAGCAGAGCCACGCCATGAACGCTCTTGGCGTAGTCGCGATACTGATTCGTTCGGATCCCGTACCCCGCCATGTAGTCCGCGTCTCCGTGACACTGATTGCACATGCCCGGAACGTTGAGTGGGTGGACAGAAGATCGTCCGTCGGTAGCGGGTAGTATCGCGTGCGACGTGTGGCAGCTTGCACACTCGGCCACCATCAGGTCTCCCTGCTGGAGTTTCTCGCCATGCACACTCGTGTAGTACTGGCTGACCTGGTCGGTCGAGGCACTCGGCTGGTAGCGTCGCATGATGCGGAGGTCGGAGTGACAGTTCCCGCACAATTGAGGCACGTCGGTCGCCTCCGGGATGCCGACGAAGTTTCCGGAGTGGGCGATCTCCTCATCGTCCGAGCGCGCGTCTCCACCATGGCAGCCGACGCACGAAAGGCCTTCCTTCATGTGCACGTTGTCCATGAGAAAGCCTTCCGGCAGCGCCTCAAGATCTACGTGACACACGACGCACTCGTCATTTGCCAGATTGTCTGGCACGTCTTGCGCCGTTGCCACTGTCAGCGGCACAAACGCGGCCACCAGCCAGAGCCCGATTTTATATGTCATGTTCGGATTCACTGATTCGTTTGGTCTACACGGCGTATCCAATAATGGTCATCACGATGATGAAAAACAGCGCAAATAACCCGATTAGGACCATTGGTTTCAGTTTCCCGGTCGAACGGCTTCTTATCTCCCAGAAAGGGACCAACATCCATGCCAGCGCTGCAATGGCGAACGCCAGGACGCCCAGGACTTCTCCTTCCATGCCCAGTATGTGCGGCGGAATCCACTTCAGGGCCTGGAACATGAACATGAAGAACCACTCTGGCCGAATACCCGCCGGTGCCGGTACGAAGGGATCAGCCTTGACTCCGATCTCCCATGGGAAGAAGACCGACAGGAACAGTACAAGGTTCAGTACGATGAGCCAGGCAAATACATCGCGAAGCAGAAAATTTGGAAAGAAGGGGATCATCTTCTTTCGATCGGCCGGCATGTTCGCCACGGACTCCGGTTCGTGCATGCCCTGTCTCTGAACGAACAGGAGGTGGATGCCCAGGAAGATCGTAAAGATCGCCGGTATCAGGGCGATGTGGAATGCATAAAAGCGTGTCAGTGTTGCGCCCGTGACGTCCGGTCCGCCTCGAAGCACAATCTTGATGGCATCTCCGATGAGCGGCACCACGCCGGCGATATCCGTTCCCACCTTGGTTGCGAAGAACGCGAGCTCATTCCACGGAAGCAGATACCCGCTGAAGCCGAACCCCATGGCCAGAAGCAGCAAGATGAACCCTGTCACCCATGTCAATTCTCGGGGCTTGCGATATGCCGCCGTGAAATACGTGCTGAACATGTGGACAAAGATGAAGAAGATGAACAGGTTCGCGCCCCAGCTGTGTATTGACCGGAACAGCCATCCGAACGGCACCTTGTTCATGATGAAGCGGATACTTTCGTACGCGCTGTCTTCACCCGGCTGGTAGTACAAGAGCAGGAGAATTCCCGTGAAGAGCTGGACGATAAACAGGAAGAGCGACACGCCGCCCATGTAGTACCAGATCGTGTGGCGGTGGATCGGCACCATCTTGTGGCGCATGAATTCGATGAGCGGGCTCAGCTGGAAACGCTCATCAAGCCATTGAAATACCTGCTCTTTCTTCGTCGACATGCTCAAGCCTCCGCTTTTGCGACAAAGAGTTCGCCATCCACAACATTCACGGCGTACTGGCTCAGCGGCCGTGGCGGAGGGCCTGACACGTTCAGTCCGCGCAGATCGTAAATACCGTTGTGACAGGCACACCAGATGTCTTTCTTATCGGACCTGAACTGGACGGTACAATCCAGGTGGGTGCACGTCGCTTCGAACGCCTTGAATTCGCCGCTGTCGAGCCGGATGAGCAGGACCGGCGTCCGACCGAATTTGACAATCTCGCTCGTGCCGGCCGGGAAATCCGTGGCTACACCCCACTTTATCGAACTGACTGTGGCTTCGGGAAGCTCGGGTGGCTTGAGAAAAGAGAAAACCGGGTACAGGACGGACGCGAGCCATCCGACGAGGCCGGTGCCGATGAGGGCGTTCAGGAACTTGCGTCTCGTTTCAGCCATGGCAGGTTTAGTCGGGCGCTGGTTTGGGGTGTCGGAGGAGTCGCATCCCTAATGTATCAAGATGTAATGCCAAATCAACGCATCCAACTCATTTTTAGCGTTTTTGGGTGACATTTCAGATCGGCGGAAATGCGACTCGGCTTTAACACGGTTCGGCGTGCGGGGGATTTAACCACACTTCATGTAGTGACGTCGTTCGAATCGGTACCGCCAGTTTTTCGAAGGCGATTAATGACCGCGCGTGTGATCTCGAAGAGAAGAGCAATTCCGAGAGCGGCCAGCGCAGTGTACGGCAAGAAATACGTATACAGGGCCTGCATGGCGGGCCAGAACATGGCCTGGCCGCTCTGATAGGCGACTGCGGCCACGATGGGTGGAATGAGCACGATGGCGATCACGAATGCGATCGCTATCACCATTGACTCTCGCACAAATCTGTTCACGGCTTTACTCTTCCTGTGGACTATTTGTCGCAACGGCGTCCGGCGCGGTTTCGCACCCGAACCACCCACCGCGCCAGCCCTTGCCGATGGGTTCTCCGAGGATGCGACAGACAAACGCATCCACAACGTCCGAGCGATTCGAAAAACCGGGCCGATGCGATTCCAAGGCTGCAATACGGCCGGCCCCGTCAAGTCGCATCTCATAGCGAAAGATAGAGTCTCCGCTGTCTGTCAAAAAGAAGTCCGTTCGGCCTACATGGAGATCGTTGAAGTACAAAACCCCGCCCTCTTCACTGATCGTGAATAACTCTCGGGAAAACCAGTACAGCGCGGATGCCTCTCCGGTTCTCGAGTTCGCAGGCATCAGCTCTTCGTGTTTCGGGATGGCACGAAAGGAGATGACGTCATCGTCGTCAAGTATGGAATGCAGCCCGACCCAGACGGTATCTGCGTCGGCTGCCAGAATTGTCCAGAGGATATTGTTGAACAGGCTCGGCATGACCTCCAGATGTTCATAGGGAATCTCCTGTCTGGCGAGGTTATCGTTGGCGATCGCCCGAACGTGCAACATGTTGACGGCGGTGAGTGCCAGATACAGCGTGCTCGACACCAGTCCGAAATAGTTGAAGACGCGGCGTGCCTGACGGTCGCGGCGGAGAAACATGGCGCCAATGATTCCGACCAGCAGCGGAAGCGTGTACAACGGATCGATGATGGAAATCGTGTTGAAGGCGAAGGGTGTATTGGAAAAGGGAAACAGCAGTTGTGTGCCGTAGGCAGTGAAGGAGTCCAGCACTGCATGCGTGAGGAAGGCCGCTCCGGCGAGCACGGTCCAGCGCCAGGCTCGCGCTCCGTTCTCCTTGTGCAGCCGCGACAGCAACCAGCCTGCGATTGGCGCCACGATCACGGTAAACATCACCGCGTGCGTGGGGCCGCGATGAAACAGCAACTGGCCCGACTCGGAGAGAAATGGGTACGCCAGCACATCGAGGTCGGGAATTGTCCCCAGCACGGCACCCCAGATTGGCGCCTTGTTGCCGACTTTTCGTCCGAGGGCCGCTTCGCCGACGGCTGCGCCCAGCGCTATCTGTGTAATCGAGTCCATGAACGACGCACGTCGAGAATCGTCAACGAGGTGGGAGGAGTGACTTTAGCGTGGCCAGGCGGTCGGCGGCCTTCGCGTCTTCGCCTTCGAGCCATTTCTGAATTCGCGCGCTTCGTACGGCCACGCCCGACTTGTGCCGGGTCGACGTCCTGATCGCCTCGAACGAGATTTCGAACATGAGCTCAGGGCTGACGCTGCTTACCGGCCCGAAACGTTCAACGGTATTCTGCTTCACAAATCCGTTGATCGCTTTGACCTCTCTTTCCGTGAGTCCCTGGTGCGCGTGCGTGAATGGCACGAGCGTATTGTCTTCATCCCAGACCGCAAACGTGTAGTCGGTGTAGCCGTCGCGTGAATCCGCTTGACGACGCTCGGCATAGATCAGTACCGCCGCGATCGTGAGTGGATCAGCCTTCCAATTCCACCATGCTTTCGTCACGCGATCATCAACATAGGGTGCGTCAAGATCCTTCAGGACAAGTCCTTCTACCCGCCTGTTTCGACTCTCCTTGCGCAGCGCGTCGAGGTCAGCCCAGGTTTCGAAATCTATCGTCTTGGACAAACACATCGCCGCGGAGCCTGGCATGTCGGAAAGCAGCTTCGCAAGTATGCGCCGCCGGGCGCGCAGTGGTTGATCGCGGATACTCCGGCTCTCGTACTCTAGCAGGTCAAACACGATACAGCAAGTTGGCGTATCTCGTAGAAGCTTTGGCCCCAATGTTTTATGGCCGAGTCGCCGCTGAAGCTCGCCAAATGACAGTACGCCGTCCGGACCCCACGCGAGCAGTTCGCCGTCGAGAACGGTTCCATCGGGCAGCATCATGGCGCTGGCTGCCGTCTCCGGAAAACGTTCCGTGACGAGTTCGCCCTTACGCGTCCACATAAAGACCTGCCCGTGACGTCGGATAATCTGAACCCGTATCCCATCCCACTTCCACTCGGCCATCCACTGCTCCGGCACTGCGAGTGTGGTCGGGTCACTCTCCAGTAGATGCGCCGGGCAGAAGGGATACGGACGGCTTGCTGTTGTGTCCGAGGTGTCATGGGCCACCAGCCTTCCGAAGAATTCGGCGGAAGGCTGCCAGTCGCCAGCCATCCGATGCACCAGTACACTCTCCTCGAGTCCGAACGCGACAGACAGGCCTCGGACGACGAGTGCTTTTGAAACACCTGCGCGAAGGCCGCTCGTCAGGATCTTGTTCCACACTAGCCGCGAGTCCGCATCCATTTCTTTCCACGCACCCGTCACCTTTCGACGCTGTACTTCCTCGGGTGCATCGCGAAGCGGTAGAAGGTGCTGGTCGACCCACTCGTGAAGAGGTCGTCGTTCGACCGTCTTCGTCGTCGGAAGAACCCGGGTGATGGTTTCCGCCAGATCGCCGACGACATCGTGGCAGTCGTCAAACAACCAGTCCTTGATACTGGCATGCTCAGCCGCCCATCGACGCAGGCGTGCCGTCTTCACCGCTCGTTTCGGACGACGCCCGATCAGGAAGTACACGGCCCATGCGGCATCTGCCGCACCGGCAAGCGCAAAATAGTCGGCGAGCGCGGCGGTCTTCTCACCGGTCTTCGTCGTCTCGTCCAGTCGTCGATACAGACGGGAGAACTCGTGCATCTTTACGCAGACGCCTCTTCGTCGATCGTCACGATCTTCGAATCGCGCTCCGCGTTTTCTTCGAGCGGCGCGGCGGACGTACCGTTCTCGTTGAGCCATCGACACAGTTGCCTGGTGTAGCCATGCGTCGCCAGAACTCGCGAACAGCCCGATCCTTTGATGACCTCAATCAGAGACGGCCAGTCGACGTGGTCCGACACAACAAACCCTCGATCCGAACCTCGTTGGCGGCGCCGGCTCCGGATTGCCATCCAGCCGCTGGCGAAGGCTACCGACGTCGGTCCAAGACGACTGAACGCCGGCGAATCGGCCGGCACGTTCGGGGTCACAACGATTCCGTCAGACCAGCGGGATGGCACGGCAGCATTCTCCAGATCAATGGTCTCTGCATCCAGTCTGCCCTGCTCGCGGTACAGATTGTTCATACGCTCCACCGCCGGGTGACAGTAGATGGGCCCGATCGACGGATCCAGCCCTGCGATGAGCCTCTGTGCTTTGCCGAGGCTGTATCCGAGAAGCACGCTGGTGACGCCGCGATCGCGATTGGTTCTCCACCACTGGTTGATGTCGTCCGTGACCACCGAAGGGTCTGGCCATCTGTAGATCGGCAATCCGAACGTACACTCCGTGACGAGCGTGTCGCACATGACCTGTTCAAACGCTTCACACGTGGAGTCCGCCTCGGTCTTGTAGTCGCCTGTCACGACCCACACCTCACCCCTGTATTCGACCCGAATCTGCGCGGACCCCAGAATATGTCCGGCCGGATGCAGGGAGACGGAGACGCCGTTCATGACAACCGTCTCGCCAAATTCCACTGTTTGGATCGGTGCAGTTTTGCCCAGGCGCTCGCGAAGTATCGGCGCACAGGACGGAGATGAGAGGTAAGCCTTCGAGCCGGGACGAGCGTGATCGGAGTGGCCGTGTGTGATGATCGCCCTGGCCACTGCGCGCTGCGGATCGATATAGAATCGACCCGCATCACAGTACAGACCGTTTCGGTTTACGGTGAGTAAGGGTTGCCGGGATTCCGTGGTAACCATCTCGGCGGGTGATGACTTGCTGCTGAGGGCGACCTCTTACGCATTGGAGAGATGTTTGATCACTGACGCGGCGGTTACCGGAACCAATGTCACGACTTCAGACTATGTAGCGCTATGACCAACTGAAATCCTGGAATGCAACCGGAGCTTTGAATCATGGGTGGACTCGCGAGACTGATTGATAACAAGGTGCAACACGGTGCGGCTACCCTCGACGAGGACGCGGATCAGCTCCTCCAGGCCGATGGGAATGCGTTGCTGATAGGGATTCTGCTTGATCAACGAATCAAGGCCGAGATGGCTTTTGTGGGCCCGCTAAAAATGAAACAGCGGCTCGGCCATCTGGACATGCGCAAGATTGCGAAGATGGATCTCGAAAAACTGCAGGACATCTTCCGACAGAAGCCGGCGGTGCACAGCTTTGCAAACATGATGGCCGGCCGTGTCCAGGAGCTGGCGCAGACTCTGGTCGATGAGTACAAAGGGAATGCGGCGAACCTGTGGAACGACGGCTCTGATCTCGCAGCGGTTCAAAAACGACTCGGGAAGATCAAGGGGTTCGGTCCGAGCAAGTGTGCGATGGTTGGCGATGCGCTGGACCTTTTTGAGCACCGGACTTTCTAGGCGGTCGAGGAATGCCTCATCGTCTCATGGATCCCGGCTCGTTGGCCGGGATGACGTTGGGGTAGGTATGAACCCTGGCTCAGTGGCCGGGGTGGCGTTGGGGTGAGTGTCATCCTGAGTTCGCGAAGGATCTCTGGTCTGGGGTGATTCGAGCGACGTTCTGCGGACCGAAAGCACAGGTCCCTCACTGCGTTCGGGATGACCCTGGGGTAACGCGGCCTCGCGGAGACGCCCCCGAAGGAATCGTCATTGCGATGAGGAGCCCCTCGCTACGAAGAAGCAATCCGGGACGCATTCAACACGAGCCAGAGCTTCAGCCACCTCTCCCCGACTCCGCAAGCTCCTTCAGCCGATCCAACCCGCTCTGGTAGTCGGCAGACATGTACGGTGTAAACACCTTCATGAAATACCGTGCCGCAATATTACCGCCGACATCGCCCTCGGACGACCACGTCACGTGTGTCTCACCACCAACATTATCCAGAACAATCGACGACGCGGCTCCAAACGCGTTGTCGTCCATCGAGAAGTAGTAGTCGATGCGGCGCAATGAGTCGACGCCCGTGATCTCCATTCGCCCCGTCCCTTGATTCCCCGACCACTCCGTTACCTGGCCGACGCCCGTTTCAGTACCGCTGTACGAGTACGTCATATCGGGATCTGCGGCCGCCCATGCTGTCCACGCGGGCCACTGACGAAACTCTGCAACGTGAGGGTACACCTCCGCCGGAGTCGCCTCAATGGCGACGGATTCACTCACTTCCCATTCAGCGGGTAGCAAGAATCCGACGATCACCAGAAGAAAGAAGATGACAAGGATCGCAACGAGAATAATCTTGACGGCCTTCATGCTCGTTTACCTTTGACGCGCTGTTCTTTTTGACAGATCCGAGCTGCAGCGTGGGTCTACTGCGGCACCCACGCCAGTGCAACAAAGTGGACGTCGACGTCCGTCCTTCGTGGTTTCAGTTCGAACGTTTCGAGTCGTCCCATTTCAGGATCAAGGCGTTCCTTCAGGTCCTCAATCTCCTGCTCTAGCTCCTTTTCGAGTTCGTCGAGAGCTTCCTGGCGTGCGCTGAGATCCTCGAGGGCTCGCTCTACATCCTGCTTCTCTTTGGAAGTTCGCGACATGCCCCGCACCGTGGTCGAAGCTCGCCCGACGCTCGATCGGCTAATAGCCTTTCGTCCGAGAAGAGCCGACAACACGGTGGGCCCGATGTTTACGTAGTTGCTCATCTTCACGGACTCCGCCTGCTCCTGCTCGCGGTCGACCTTCTGTTCCGCCTTGCGAATCCGCTCCGCGGCAGTCGTGATCTTCCTCTCGTATTTCCCCCGAAGTTCCTCAATCTGATTGTCTCTCTCCTCCCGCCCAACGTCCCGCAGGCGAATCCGAAAATCTCGTTCGCTTTCGTCAGGATCGGATGCCACCCCGAGTCCCGGATGGAGAAAGGATGTGACCCGCTCCTCTCGATAGAGCCAGTCGGCGAGGTCCTTTTTCCATG